>DASUPO010000031.1:0-15130 GCA_036281075.1 Actinomycetota bacterium
TTCCTGGGGACGGAGGACACGATCCTCTACTCGTCGTGCTTCGACGCGAACGGCGGCATCTTCGAGGTGCTCCTCGGACCGGAGGACGCCGTGATCTCCGACGAGCTGAACCATGCGAGCATCATCGACGGCGTCCGGCTGTCGAAGGCCCAGCGCTTCCGGTACCGGAACAACGACATGGACGACCTCGAGGCGCAGCTGAAGGAGGCCTCGGGGGCGCGCCGGCGCCTGATCGCGACGGACGGCGTCTTCTCGATGGACGGCTACCTCGCGGACCTGCCGGCGATCTGCGACCTCGCCGAGCGCCACGACGCGCTCGTGATGGTGGACGACTCGCACGCGGTGGGGTTCATGGGACCCGGCGGCCGGGGCATGCACGAGCATCACGGCGTGATGAACCGCGTCGATATCCTCACCGGGACGCTGGGCAAGGCGATGGGCGGAGCGAGCGGGGGCTACGTGAGCGGGCCGAAGGAGGTCGTGGAGTTGCTCCGTCAGCGCTCACGGCCGTACCTGTTCTCGAACACGATGGCGCCGGCCGTGGTCGGAGGGTCGCTCAAGGCGATCGAGCTGCTGAGTGCGTCGACGGAGCTCAGGGACACGCTGGAGGACAACACGAGGTACTTCCGCGCCGAGATGGAGTCCGCGGGCCTCGACGTGCTACCAGGCGAGCACCCGATCGTCCCGGTGATGCTCGGCGACGCCGCGCTCGCCGGACGGATGGCGGAGGCGATGCTCGAGAAGGGCGTCTACGTGATCGGGTTCTCCTACCCCGTCGTGCCGAGGGGCAAGGCGAGGATCCGGGCCCAGGTGTCGGCCGCGCATTCGAAGGAAGACCTGGCCTTCGCGGTCGAGGCGTTCGCGGCTTCGAAAGCCGAGCTCTAGCTCGCCATCAGCCGGCGTGCCGGTCGAGGTGGGCGTCGAGACGTGCGTCCAGCCCGTCGAACCGCTGGTCGACGCGGGCGAACCGGGACTCCATGCGACCTTCGAGGGCGTCGAACCGGGCGTCGAAACGCGCCTCCAGCGAGTCGAGCTTCCGCTCGAACCGTCCCTGCAGCGAGTCCAACCTCCCATCCTGGGCGTCGAATCGAGCGTCCATCCGCGCGCCGAGCGCGTCGGTCCGCGCGCCGAGGTAGAAGAGACTGCCGAGCGAGGTCGCGGCCAGGAGGCCGATCGCCGTCCAGACGGCTGCTTCCACGGAGGCGAGCGTAGCACCGCGTTCCACAGCCACGTCGTGACTGCGCTCACACTTGGGTGCATCGTCGCAACACGTCGAATCCGTCGGGCCCGCGTTTCTTCCCCGACTTCGCGGGTATCCGCGGCAGATCCGGTTTCACGGCCCGACGTCGCGGGTAGCGGCCAAGAGAGAACGAGATGCGAACGAGGGTGAGCGCTCACCGGCTGTTCGCGGTTTCCATCGATCAGAAGGAGGAGTGATTGGCATGCGCAAGAAGCTCTCTGCGCTCGTCGTGATGGTCGCGATGAGCAGTTCGATGCTTGCGGTCACGGCCGCACCCCCGGCGGCCGCCCAGAACACGGACCCGAACGCGATCCCGATCGTCGGGGAGTTCCCGGGCGGGACGTTCGAGGGGACGTTCGACATCAACCGGTTCGTTGCGAGGAACGGAGTTGTCTACGCCGTCGGGACGCTGAGTGGAGAACTGACCAACGAGGTCACCGGTGTCGTCCGAGAGATCAGTCAAGTCATCCGGATCCCGGTGACGGATATCCTCCAACCGGACCCCGACGTCTGCACGGTGCTTGAACTGACGCTCGGGCCACTCGACCTGAACCTGCTGGGGTTGAGGGTCCAGCTGGATGAGGTGCACCTCTTGATCACAGCCATCCCTGGTGGCGGGTTGCTCGGGGATCTCCTGTGCAGTCTCGCCGGCGGGTTGGGCGACACGACGGCCGGCGCGATCGCGCGTCTGCTGAACCAGATCCTGGGTCTGCTCGGCTAACCCCCCGTAGATCTGGGTTCGCGAGAGGGAGGGACCTTCGGGTCCCTCCCTCGTCGTCTCCGGGATCGGCTACGGGACGCCCTGGCGAATCGGCGCGTCTTTGACCGGCTCCGGGCTGTGGAACACCGCCTCCACGTTGTTCCCGTGGAGGTCGTTCACGAAGGCCCCGTAATAGCGCTCCGAGTACTGGATCCAGACGCCGGGCTCGCCGCGGGCGCTCGCGCCCGCGGCGAGCGCGGCGTCGAAGAACGCGTCCACCTGAGCTCGATCGTCGGCGTCGAACGCGACGTGGGCCGAGGTCGTGATGGGCGCACCCTGGCAGATCGCGAAGTCGTCCAGGTCGTGCCGTCCGTACCCGATGCAGTTGGGGTCTTCGTTCAACTCCTCGATCCCGAGCGGCGCGAGCGCGGCCGTGTACAGGCGCCTGCTGGCCGCCAGATCCTCGACCACGAACAGCACGTGGTCGACCACGACGTGTCGATCCGTCACCTGAGCCTCCCCTCGGCTGGCTGTCCCGCCTCCGATGCGGCAGGATGCTAGCGATGACGCACTCCGTCGGCGACCTCGCGGAGGTGCTGGACAACCTCGGCGTCTTCGCGATGCATCCCGAGGACCTGCTCGCGTTGTGTCCATCGGGCTTCCGCCGCGTCCCGATCGGGCAGGGGGAGGAGTTCTACCTGTCGCTCCAGGGCTTCACCGAGAACCAGCCGGCGTTCGCCCACACCCATCCGGACTCCGAGGAGTGGGTGGTCGTGCTGCGGGGCGAGGGGCAGGCGTTGCTCGCGGACACGCCGGTCCCGATGGACGGGAGCCTCGTGATCGGGCGGGCGACCGCGCACCCCCACGGCTTCGTGAGCGGCGACACCCCGATGACGTTGCTCTCGGTCCAGCTCCCCAGGCCCTCGGAGGCCGCCACGACGTGGGACCAGCCGGGCGAGACGACCGAGCCGACCGACTGCGCCTGGGGCGGGACGTGCCGGCGCTGCCCCCGGTGCGGCGGGCACGGCCTCAGCTTCCGGGAGAGGCGCTTCGTCTGCGAGAACTGCACGCTCGAGTTCTGAGGTCAGCCTGTCGAGCGCTCCTCGGCGAGCCGGGCGAGGTTCGCGAGCTGCCTCCGGTCCGCCCGGTTCACGTACACCTTGAAGATCGACCGGATCCCGGGCTGCAGCCAGTACGGGACGTAGCTCACCCGCTCGATCGTCTCGGTGTAGGTGATCCTCGATCCCGCGTCATCTGGCTCGATGTCGTAGCGATGGACGAAGTGCGCGTCCCACGGCCTCCCTCGCGTGCGATCGAGGTGCGCGTCGGTCTCGATCACGAACGCGGACGGCCTCGTGGCCACCGTCACCTCGGATCGGTCGGCGAACGTCCCGTTGTCGGCGGCGCCGGTCGACGTGAACGTGGTCCCGATAGCCGCCGGACCCTCGGGCGCCTCCACCGACAGCAGCTTGAAACCGTCGCTGCTCGCACGCTCACCCGACCAGTCGAGGTGGTTCCGCAGGTCGGCGATCGTCTCGTAGACCACCTCCGGGCTCGCGGAGGAGGTGACCGAGGTCTGCGTGCGGTAGCCGAGCGGCCGGTCGGGGGGCACGCCCGCTACGAGGCTCCGCCGTCCTGCGGCATGCGAACGTGGTCCTGCTCGGACTCCTCCCAGACCTCCGCGACGTTCTCGACGTTGAAGCCGTACTCGAAGACGAGCGTCCCCCCGTAGGCCGCTCCGAACAGCACGAGCCCGCCACCCAGGAGAGACAGCACGAGCCACGACGCCTGGGTCTGGCCCTCGTCGAACCCGCCGATCCGCAGGATGACATCGATCAACGTGATCACGGTGACCGTGACCATCACGGTCGCGTGCCAGTTGATCGTGCGCCACGCCTGCGTGTGCTTGGCGCGACCGATCGGCCCGGTCGTCCGGTCCCGCGGGATCCCCTTCCACCAGTCCATGAAGCCGGTCAGCGCCGCGCCGAGGGAGACGATGAACCCGGAGACCATCACGAACGTCGCGGCCGCGAAGAAGTCGTGCGCCTTCGGGTCGGAGGCGTCGGAGAAGAACGAGATCAGGTCGAAGAGGGCGGCGAGGGAGTAGCAGACGATCGGGAAGTCCGTCAGCGGCGGGTGGAACGGCTTACCCCTGAACCCTCGGAGTCCCTGGGACCGCCGTCCTTTGAGCGACCAGGTCGGACGGATCGAGAAGAGCCTCGCCATCGGTTCCCTCCCTCTCGGTCGGCGCGAGCGCGCGGGAGTGGGGGCTCCCGACGCTCCATCATCGCATCCGAGGCCCAGGTTTGCGCCGCCGGCGTCGCGGACAACATCCCGACATGGTCCGGATCGGCTACACCCTCTCGGCGGAGGAGCACGGCCCCAGCGATCTGTTGCTGTACGGCCGGATCGCCGAGGAGTCGGGCTTCGACTTCCTGACGATCTCCGACCACTTCCATCCGTGGACCTCCCGGCAGGGGCAGAGCCCGTTCGTATGGAGCGTCCTCGGCGGGCTCGCGGTGAAGACCGAGGAGATCCAGATCGTGACGGGCGTGACGTGCCCCACGATCCGGATCCATCCCGCGATCGTCGCGCAGGCGGCCGCGACGACCGCCTGCCTGCTGCCCGATCGATTCGTGTTCGGTGTGGGATCGGGCGAGAACCTGAACGAGCACGTCCTCGGCGATCCGTGGCCACCGGCTGAGGAGCGACTCCAGATGCTGGAGGAGGCGATCGGCCTGATGCGGGAGCTGTGGACCGGCGAGCAGCTCACGGCCTGGACCGATCACTACGAGGTCGATCGAGCCCGCCTCTACACGATCCCGGAGAGGCCGCCGCCGGTCGCGGTGGCGGCCGCGACGCAGGCCGCGGCCCGCCTCGCCGGCCGCGCCGGCGACGCGTTGATCGCCACCGCGCCGGACCGTGAGCTCGTCCAGGCGTTCCGCGATGAAGGTGGCGAGGGGAAGCCGGTCTACGGACAGCTCACGGTCTGCTGGGGGCCCGAGCTGGAGAAGGCCAAGGACGAGGCCCTCGAGTGGTGGCCCAACACGAGCGTGCCCGGCGAGCTCGGGGTCGAGCTCGCCGAGCCGGAGCACTTCGAGTCGGTCGCCGAGCTGATCACGGCCGACCAGGTCGCCGAGAAGGTCGTGTGCGGGCCGGACGCCGGTGCGATCGCGTCCGAGGTGCGCGGGTTCGTCGGCGCCGGCTTCGACCACGTCTTCCTGCACCAGGTCGGCCCCCGTCAGGAGGAGTTCCTCTCGTTCGCGAAGGCCGAGCTCCTGCCCGCGATCCGCGGCCGGGCCGCCTAGCTCGTTCAGGCCGCCGCGGCGGCTCCCCCCGACGCCAGGTGCTCCGCCAGCCTCGTTGCGAGCGCCATGATCGTCTGGGAGGGCTGGGCGCCCCCGCAGGTAACGAACACGCTCGCGTCGCAGACGAACAGGTTGGGGTGGTCGTGAGCCTTCAGGTTCGCGTCGACGACCGAGGTGGCCGGATCCGATCCCATCCGACAGCCGCCCATCGTGTGGTCGTTCCCCTCCGAGATCAGGACGTCGTCGGCGCCGGCCGCCTCGAGGATCGACGTCGCCTGCTCGTGGATCGCGGTTCGCATCGCCCGCTCGTTCTCGCCGTAGTCGAACGAGACCTTCGGGCGAGGCACGCCGAACTCGTCGACGTCCTCGGCGAGCTCCACCCGGTTCGTCTCGGCCGGCATGCACTCCCCCTCCGTGCCGAGCACGGCCGTCTTCGGGTACCGCCGGAGGTACGAGCGGAGGCGCTCGCCCCACATCCCCTCGCCGCTCCGGCAGAGGGTCTTGGCGTACTCCGCCGGGAACAGCGACGCGGTCATCCAGCTCCAGCCTCCGACGAAGCCTCGATCCGCCTGTGACCCGTACGGGTCCTGCGACAGCAGCGTGCCCGGCGCCGTCGACCACATGTGCACCGGCTGGTCGAAGAACCCGATGTGACTGTCGGCGACGTGCGCCATCAGGTAGCGGCCCACCGTCCCCGAAGCGTTCGCCAGCCCGTCGGGGAACCGCGACGTGGCCGAGTGCAGGAGCAGCCGAGGGGTCTCGACGCAGAACGCCGAGACGATCACGACGTCGGCCTCCTGCCGATGCTCGACGCCACCCTGGACGTACACGACGCCCGAGACGCGGCCGTCGTCGGCCGTCTCGATCCTGGTCGCGCGGGCGCCGACCCGGATCTCGGCGCCCGCCCGGACGGCCTTGGGCACGTAGCTCACGTGCATCGAGCTCTTCGCCCGACTCTTGCAGCCCCACTGGCAGTAGCCGTAGTGCATGCAGGGCGACCGTCCCTCGTGCTGCGTCGTCAGGATCGCCAGCGGGGTCGGCACGGACTCGATGCCGAGCTCGGCCATGCCCTTCGCGATCAGGAAGTCGCGCGCGGTCTGCTCGTGCGGGCCCTGCGGGTAGGAGTCGCGCTTCGGCCCCCACGGCATCGAGAGCGGGCCGGAGAGCCGGAGCTCCCGCTCGACGCGGTCGTAGTACGGCTCCAGGTCGGCGTAGCCCAGGGGCCAGTCCTCGCCGACGCCGTCCCGCGACCGTCGCTCGAAGTCCTCCGGCCACAGACGCAGCGCCACCCCGCCGAAGTGCAATGTCCCGCCACCCACGCCTCTGCCGTCGCGGCGATGACCGAGCTCGAGCTGCTCGCCGCCCTGGAGCCAGCGGCGATCGTCCCAGTCGAAGCGACCGAGCATCGTCGCCTCGTCCTGCCGGAGGTCGTCGTCGGTCGACAGCCAGTCGCCGGCCTCGAGGACGACGACCGACCAACTCCGCTCCGCGAGCTCCTTCGAAAGGACCGAGCCCGCCGCGCCGCATCCGATGATGCAGACGTCCACCCTGCCGTCGTGCCGACGCATCGTGTCCGGGCCGGACGTGAACTCGAGTGGCTTCACAGCCGGTCCGCCCCCGGCGCGCGCTCGGCGCGCCGCGCCACCTCGAAGGTGTCCAGCCACACGTGTCCCGTCGCGTAGGACGGACCCGGGAACCCCATCTCGACCATCCCGCGCGGGTCGGAGCCGTACGCGAGCAGCAGCAGGTCCCGCGTCCGCCGGAACCACTCGGCCGCATCGAACCCCTCTTCGCCCTCGAGCCGTCCCGCCTCCGCGTCGGCGAGCAGCCGATCCCGGTCTTCCTCTTTCGACTCGGCGAAGCCCGTGCCGTGTCGCGCACGGGCCGCCGCCTCGAGCGCCCGGAACCCCGCCGGGATCAGCTCCGCGCGGGGCATCACCCCGATCCGCTCGTCGCCACGACCGAGCTGCTCGTCGAAGTGCGCGTCCAGGAACGCGGCCAGGTCCTCGGGCGGGACGTCGCCCTGCACCAGGCGCGCGGCGACCGCCGTCACGACGGCGGCGTCGCCGACCCGCTCGATCCCGCGGGACGCGCCGCCCGCACGCGCGCGGAGCGTCGCCTGGAGGTCGGGCTCGACGCCGCGCGCCTCGAGCCCCTCCCAGAACTCCTCGAGCGAGGAGACCGCGCCACCGCCGTCCTCAGGCATCCCAGAGCAGACCCAGGAGACCGACGACCCCGATCAACGAGTAGGCGAGCGGGAGGACCGGCGGCGGTCCCGCGATCAGGTTCCGGGTCGTGAGCCCGCCGATCTGCGCCGCGGAGCCCCGCAGGTGGCGGTACAGGCCGTAGAGACCGTCGATCACCCCGAACCCGAGCGCGACCGCCGCGACCCATCCCCACGGGTCGGCTCGTGTGACCACGCCGGCCGCGGCGGCGAGCACGATCAGCGGGGTCACGATCACCGGGACCCACATCATCTTGGACGCGAACGCGGCGCCCCAGTGGAACAACGTGACCTGTGCCCAGATGCCCGCGTACATCACGGCCGCGGTCGCCAGCACGACCCGGCCGAGCTCCCACGCATCCCAGTCGCTCAACGCACGACGTCCCTTCCGCCGCCCCCTTTCCCGCGTGGACGCCCGAACTAACTTGCCCGGTCGGGCTCCGGCGGATAGCGTCGCCGAGCCGAGTCGGAAGGACCGGATGGACACCTACATGGTCGTGCTACGGATCCTGCACATCGTGGCGGGCGTCTTCTGGGTCGGCGCCGTCCTGTTCCTGACCCTGTTCGTCGCGCCCACCGGACGCGAGGTCGGGCCGGCGGCGGGGCCCTTCGTGGCGCACCTCGTGGGCAAGAAGCGGGCCACGGAGGCCATCCTCTCGGCGGCGGGCCTCACGATCCTGGCCGGCGCGCTGATGTACTGGCGGGTCTCGGACGGCCTCGACGCCGACTGGATCGCGACGGCGCCGGGGGTATCGCTCACCGTCGGCGCGCTCTGCGGGATCGCCGCGTTCGTGGTCGGCGTCACCGTCGTGCGCCCCACGACCTACGGGATGCTCGCGGTGGGACGTGAGGTCGCAGAGGGCGGCGGCCCGCCCACCCCGGAGCAGCAGGCACGGCTCCAGGCGCTGCAGGCTCGCGCCCGAACCACGGGCCGGATCATCGTTCCGCTTCTCGTCGTCGCGGTCGCGGCGATGGCCGCCGCGCGCTACCTCTAGGCCCCCGGCCTCGGAGCCATCGCCTCGCGTTCGTCGGCGAAGTCCCACGCCCGGAGCTCCCCCGGCTCCAGCCGGATCGTCACGTCGTTGCCGCCGACCTTCCGGACGTAGGCCTCACCACGCTCCGGGCCCAGGTACCGGGACGCGATCCGGATCGCGGTCTCGGTAGCGTCGTCCCGCTCGATCCGAGCCGCGCCGCGGACCTCGACCCCGCGCAGTGGGAACGAGGACTCCGCGACCAGGATCGACGCGCGCGGGTCCCGTCCGAGGTGACGGGACTTCACGTCGTTGCCGCCGGTCCAGACGTTGAAGCCGCCGTCGCGCCACTCGTGCCAGACCGGAGAGAGCAGCACGGAGCCATCCGACCGGAGCGTGGCGAGGACCGCGACGACCGGTTGCTCGAGGTAGCCGTCGAGGTCGTCGACACCGAGGTTCGTTCGCATCCGGGAACGATAGCCCCAGGAGGGGTCAGGAGGCCGTCGAGGGCATGAACACATCGGTCCGCAGGACGACCTCGCGTCCGACGAACCGCCCGAACCGGTCGGCCTCACGTTCCAGCGCGGTGAGCGCGCTCTTCGTCGGCCGCTCGTAGAAGTACGCCTCGACGTCGACGCGCTTCGGTCCGATCGTTCGCCGCCAGTGACCCCCGACCCTTCCGTTCAGCAGGAACAAGCCTGACGGGAGGTCCCGCCCGAGCCAGGCCTGCCTCGCCGCCGCGGCCGCGGGGTCGCCGACGAAGCGGGACTCGGTGTAGCCGACGACGAGCTCGTCGTACGTCTGGAGGAGGTGGGCCCCCCTGACGGGCCGCGACCGAGCCTCCTCGCCGGCGACGGACCAGTACGTCCGCGCGTCGATCTCTTCGGAGCGGACGTCGTCACCCAGGTCGCCGAGTGCCGCCTTCAGCGCCGACATCGTGAACCCCGACCACCAGCCCAGGTCTTTGACCGTGGCCGGCCCATGACTCGCGAGATACCGGCGCACGAGCTCATGGACCGCGTCCTCGGGATCTTGGGAACCGCCCGCCGGTACCCGCTCGTCGACGAAACCGTACGTCTGCTGCTTGCCTTCGAGGCCTGCGCTGCAGATCACGAGCTCCAGCTCGCAGTGCATCAAGAAGTAGGGCATCCGCTGCCCCTCGCGGTGGATCCGGGCTCGATCGAGCACCTCGGCGAGCTGCTTGCGCGTGAGCCGACCCCCGCCGCGCAGCGCAGCGACGATCGCCTTCTCGGCGCGGGCCCGCGTGCGCGCGTCCAGCCCCAGGTCCCGGTAGCGGCCCGCGTTCCCCCGCTGGACACGCGGGCCGCTGATCGCCATCAACCACCGGAGGTCCTCACGGGCGACGAAATGCCAGGTCGGTCGCAGCACGTGGGTGCGGACGATCGAGCCCTCCGCGAGGGCTCGATCGACGTCGGCGTCGACGAGGCCGCCGGCGCGCTGCCCGATCGCCCACTTCGCCGGACCGTAGTCCTGGGCCTGCATCGCGAGGTGATGACCGACGACGTCGGTGGAGCCGACGAATGGCTTTCCCGCGAGCCCGCTTGCATGGATCCGCCTCCGCGCGATCAGATCGTTCGCCATGCGCGCGCAGCGTACGAGGCACCACCGACGGACGTCGGCACATCCACAGGATTGCAGCCCGAGGGCCATGGGTATCCACGAGAAGGCATACAGACGCACGTTACGAGCGATCGGAAGGAGAAGGAGGATGAGCGTATCCAGGAGTGATGACGCCTGGGCTGCGAGCGCGCCGGCACACGGCCGGCGCCACCGCGCTCTGACGGTGATCACCTCGGTGTTGTTCGTTTTCGTGATCTCGCTCGGCCAGGCCTCGTTCGCCGCATCGGCGGACCAGCCCGGGACCGACCCCGCGACGACCTCTGCGGAGGCACCGGAGGAGGTATCGGCTGACGAACCAGCGGCGGCGGAGGAGGCCAGCGAGTCGGCCCCTTCGAGCGGATCGGCGCCTGAGGAGGAGGCCGACGCGGCCGAGACCGACGCCGTCGAGACCGACGCGGCGGAGACGGACGCTGCAGAGACCGATGCGGAGGCAACGGCTGATACGGACGCTGCGGCGACTGGCTCGTCGGAGTCAACCGACGACGGTGGAACCGGACCCGGCGCGGAGACGACACAGGTCGACACGCCCGGGCCTGCCTCGGGTGACGGCGTTCTGCCGATCCTGAAGCTCGGGAATCCGACCTGCGCCGAACTGGTACCCGGCTCGACCGAGTTCAAGGTCGAGCCCGTGCGGGACGGCACCTTCCAGATCAATTCCGGCGACCTCAGCGGAACGCTGACGGTCAGTGTCAACGAGGGAGCGCAGACCTTCGGTTTCGCGCTCAACGGTGACTTCGTTGCCCTGGGCGTGATCGTGAAGGGCGGCTCGAACGCGAACTTCTACGACTATCGCCCCGACGGGAACGCCGCGGACACAGGCCTCCACGCGCCCGTGAATCCGAACAACGGCAACTTCTACGGCCTGTCGCACATCTCGTTCTGCATCGGCGAGGGCGAGGGCGAGGGTGTCGTCGCCGGGATCGACATCGAGAAGCTCTGCCCCACCGCCGTGCCGGCCGGTGCGGACATCCCGTACGTGATCACCGTCACGAACACCGGGACCGAGGACCTCGAGGACGTCACGGTCCAGGACGCCCTGCTCGGTGGCAACATCACCGCAGACTTCGACCCGGACCTGAGTGCCGGGCTCGCGGTGGGCGCCAGCGCCACGGCGACCTTCACCCACGACCCCGGGTCCGCGACCGAGGTGACCAACACGGTGACCGCGTCCGGCACCGGCGTGACCTCGCAGGAGGACGTGTCGGACACGGACGACTGCACGACCGTCACCACCGGTCAACAGCAGTCCCCCGTGATCGACGTCCAGAAGTCCTGCCCCGGCACCGTGGACGCGGGCGCGGCGATCCAGTTCACGATCACGGTCACGAACTCCGGCGACGAGGACCTGGTCGACGTGATGGTCGATGACTCGTTGCTCGGTGACATCACCGGCGAGTTCGACGCCGACCTGTCGGCGGGTCTCGCGGTGGGTGCCTCGGCGACCGCCGTGGTCACCTACACACCTGGTCCGAACGAGGACCCAGTCGAGAACACCGTGACCGCGACGGCCACCGGCGCGGAATCACAGGACGAGGCCAGCGACACGGACTCGTGCGTGACCGACGTCCTGCCGCCCCCGCTCGGGGGTGGCGGCAACGTCCCGCCCGCTGGTCCGGGGCCCGGCGTCGTCCAGACGCCACCTCAGGTGTCAGGCGGAACCGCGTTCACCGGATCCGAGGTCGGGATCTGGGCACTTGTCGCGGCCGCGCTCGGCCTGATCGGCGTCGCGATCCTCGTCGCGACCCGGAAGGGTCGGCACGCCGAGGCTTGGGTCAACAACTGATCGGCCAGTGATCGAAGGACGAACGGGCCCCCGGCGGAAGCCGGGGGCCCGTTCTCGTCGTGGGATCGCTCCTCACCGCACGCGGCGGAGCCGCGGGAGCACCCGACCGGTCCGCGCGAAGTACTTCTCCGCTTCCGAGCCGTAGTGCTCCAACAGGAAGCGCTCGTCGCCGCGCATCCACGACGTCACCGGTGTCGGCTCCCAGAGCATCCCGTACGAAACGAGCACCAAGAGCGCCAGGTAGTTCAGCGAGATCAGGAACAAGCCAACGGGCAGCAGGACGAAGTGGACGTAGAAGGGATGTCGGACGTAGCGATGAACGCCCGTCGTCATCAGGCGCCTTTCGGACACGGCTTTCTGATAGACGTGGACGGCCAGCTTGCGCCCCACGATCAACAGGATCGTGAGGCCCGCGACCGACAGCGCGATCCCCGTGATCTGGAGCACGAGGTCCGGTCCCGCCGAGAACGTGAGGCTCGGCCGATAGATGATCCGGATGCCGTCCGCGAACCCGTCGACGAGGAACATCAGTGGGATCGCGCCCGTGACGGTCATCATCGTCACTCGCCAGACGAGGATCCCGAGCGGCGCGTGCGGAGGGTCGGTTCGCAGCTCAGCGCGTCTCGCCTCGGTGAGGCCCGTGTGCTCCCACCACGTCATCAAGGCCCAGGAACCGCCCACGAGCAGCCAGATGGATCCGGACAGCAACGCGACGACCTCGACCGAGAGCATCACGTGAGTGTCCAGCTCGGTCGCCGGAGGGGCAACCCGAGTGGTGACGGTCCCCCCAGCCCCTCCGCGTTTGGGCCCGTCCGATGCCGTCGGCCTCGCATCCTACGTTCGCTGAACCAGCTCTATCGGGCGACGTTCGGCGCTGGATATCTGCCGGGGCAACCAGGGTCTAGCCTCGGCTCTCGGGCGACCGCGGGGGGCGACGATGAACAGGCACGGCTCGGAGAGCTACTTCGTCATCGGTGAGGGACTGCTCGGGGAGTCGGTCGGCGGCCGGGACCGGACGCTCGCCGCGCCCGTCGAAGCGGAGACCGCCCCGTTCCGGTTCTCGCGGATGGGACCCAGCGGGATCAACCATCAACTCCCCGACGGAACGCTCACACGACTCGCCCAGGCCGTCGGCAGGACCGGTGGCGGCGGCGACTCGAACATCCCCGCCGGGTTCACCTACCTCGGCCAGTTCGTCGACCACGACCTCTCGTTCGACAAGACGGCCGTGACGCTCGGCGACAGAGTGTCGCCCACCGAGCTCCTGCAGGCCCGCTCGCCCAGCCTCGACCTCGACTCGCTCTACGGCGCCGGCCCCGACGACCCGGGCTCGGAGAAGTTCTACGAGGACGACGGGATCCACCTGCGGATCGGCAAGGCCCTGGATCCCGGTGGGGGGTTCATGGAGGGCTTCGACCTCCCGCGCGGCTCGGGAACCACCGCGGCGGCCAAGCGGCGAGCGATCATCCCCGACCCGAGGAACGACGAGAACCTCGCCGTCGCCCAGACGCACGCTGCGCTCATCCGATTCCACAACCGCGTGGTCGACACGCTCCCCAGCTCGGTCCCGATCGCCAATCGGTTCGAGCGGGCTCGCCGGAGCGTGACCCGCCACTACCAGTGGATGTTGCGGACCGACTACCTGCCCCGGATCTGCCAGCCGGGCGTCGTGAACGACGTCTTCACCAACGGTCGGAAGGCGTTCGAGGTCGGGGTGACGCCGACCGACGTCCCCACGATGCCGATCGAGTTCTCGGTGGCCGCCTTCCGCCTGGGGCATTCGATGATCCGAGGCGCCTACAACTGGAACAAGATCTTCGACGACGGGTCGGGGACGCTCGACTGGCTGTTCATCTTCTCCGCGGGGAGCGGGAACCTCGGCGGGGCGGCCCGCCTGGACGGCACGTGGGTGGCCGACTTCCGGCGCCTCTACGATTTCTCCGAGGCCGGCCGCGACGACCTGGTCGTCCCCGACGCGAAGTTCAACTTCGCGAGGCGGATCGATACGAAGCTCGCGCCGCCGCTCCAGGACCTGCCGAAGCTCCCCGTCGCCGAGAACGACCTCGCCCTGCGCAACCTCAAGCGGGCAAGGATGGTCCGGCTCGCCACGGGTCAGCAGATGGCGACGTTCCTGAAGTCCAAGGGCGTGACGTTGACCAAGCTCACGGCCGCGCAGATCCGCGAGGGCAGGAACGGCGCGACCCTCGAGGGACTCACGACGACGCAACGGTCCGCCCTGGTCCAGGACACGCCGCTCTGGTTCTACATCCTGCGGGAGGCCGAGCTGAACCAGGGCCGCCTGAAGGGGGTGGGCGCCAGGATCGTCGCTGAGACGTTCCATCGAGCGATGGAGGGGAGCCAGACCTCGATCGTGCGGAACCCGACATGGCGGCCCAGGCTGGGGCCGAACAACACGACCTTCCGGATGGTCGATCTGCTGCTCTTCGCGTTCCAGGGGAGGAAGAACCGGCTGGCGCCGCTCGGCTAGTCGCGCGGCTTCTCCCAGACCGAGACGTGCTCTCGACTCTCGCTCGTGTACGGCTCGCGCCGCCAACCGCCCCAGCGCTCGCGCAGCCGCATCCCGGCGAGCTGCGCCATCAGATCGAGCTCGGCCGGCCAGACGTAGCGGAACGGCATCGAGGAGAACTCCCACCGCCCATCGACCAGCCCGAAATGGTGAGAGAAGGCGCCCTGGCTCGCGACGTCGTACTCGTCGACCCCCCAGTGGTCGGCGGCCGCCGCGAACACGTGGAACCGCTCCCCCGGCGGGATCCGCTGGAGCGCCGGGACCTCGACCTCGATCACGAAGCAGCCGCCTGGTTCGAGGTGCGTCGCCACGTTCCTGAAGCAGGCGACCTGCTGCTCCTGCGTCGTGACGTTCTGGATCGTGTTGTAGATGAGGTAGGCGAGGGCGAACGTGCCTCCCGCGCGCGCCGACGTGAAGTCGCCGATCGTCACGGCGATCCGGTCGCCGCCCGGTTTCGCGCGGAGCCGCGCCGCCATCGCCGTCGAGAGCTCGATCCCGTGGACCGGCACGCCTCGCGCTGCCAGGGGCAGCGCGATGCGGCCGGTTCCGATCGCGAGCTCCAGCGCCCGTCCGTCGCCCGCCAGCTCGGCGAGGAAGTCGACCGTCGGATCGACGACCTCCGGAGCGAACATCTCTGCGTCCGACTCGTCGTAGCGGGCCGCGATCGTTTCGTCGAAGAACCCGTCGTCGCCGGGCATCCCGTCGGTCATCGGCGATCGCGGGGCGCGGCGCTCAG
>DASUPO010000032.1:0-40245 GCA_036281075.1 Actinomycetota bacterium
GAGGCCGACCGAACAGGTGACGCTGAAGTCCGGCGCCACGATCGCGTCGACCGTCGCACGATCGGCGCCGCCGAGCGCGACCTCCGACCGTCCCGCGCGTTGCGCGAAGACGGCGGGCGCCTGCTCGCACATCCCGAGGCAGGGCGAACGGTGCCACGTCCACCCGCCCGCGTCGACTCCTTCCGGACCGACGTCGCGGCCCAGCTCCTCGCAGAGTCCCAGTCCGCCCTGCCCCCGGCACGCGAGGTCGTCGCAGACGTGGACCACCGACCTCGGTCGCTCCTCGACGCTGAACATCGCGTAGAACGTCGCGACGCCGTACGCCTCCGCCGGCGGCACGGACAGCCGCTGGCAGACGTAGTTCAGGCCGCCGCGACTGATCCAACCGGCCCGCGCCTGCAACGCGTGCAGCGCGGGGAGCAGGAGGTGGCGTCGCTCGCCGGCCTCGTGGCCACCACGGACGACGCGGAGGTCTCGTCCGGTTCGCTGATGCCCCCCCTCCCTGCCGATCTCGGGCGGCCCCAGGAGCTCGTCGACGGCGGACCGCTCCTCCGCGGTCGGGGCGGCCTCCATCAGGTGGAGGTCCACGGCACCTCCGTCTCCCCGCGGGTGACGCGCGCGCCTCCGGCGCTCGCTCCTCGAGCCCCCGGACCTCTCACTCGCCGCCTCCGCCGCCGGACGCCGTCGCGGCCGGCTCGTCCACCCGCTCCACGCGCACGGCGGTCGCCTTGAACTCGGCCGTACCCGACTTCGGGTCCCACGCGTCGATCGTGAGGTTGTTCACGTCGACCTGATCGGGGAAGTGCAGGGTCATGAAGAGCAGCCCTGGTCGCAGTCCCAGTGCGAACCGGACCGGCGCCGCCACCTCCCCGCGACGCGACACGATCCGAACCCGCTCGCCCTCCCGCACCCCGAGCCGTTCGGCGTCCTCGGGCGACATGTCCAGCGTCTCCTCGCGGCGCAGCGGCGAGGTGTACCCGCCCGTCTGCACTCCCGTGTTGTACGAGTCGAGGCGCCGCCCGGTCGTGAGCCGGAACGGGTAGTCCTCGTCCAGCTCGTCCACCGGCGGCTCGTAGAGCACGACCGAGAACGGCGCCTTCCTCCCCTGGGCCTGGGGATCCTCCGACCACAGGCGGGCGTGGAGGAACTGGGTCCCCGGGTGCGACTCGTCGGAGCACGGCCACTGGATCCCGCCCAGCTCCTCGAGCCGCTGCCACGACATCCCGGCGTGCATCGGCGAGAGCCGCCGGACCTCCTCCCACAGGTCGTACGCCGAGGGATCGCCCCAGTCCCGGCCGAGCCGCCGGGCGAGCTGCGCGATGATCCAGACGTCGTCCTTCGCGTTCCCCGGCGGCTCGAGCGCCGCCCGCACCCGTTGCACACGCCGCTCGCTGTTCGTCACCGTGCCCTCGGATTCGAACGCCGAGTTCGCCGCGGGGAACACGACGTCCGCCATCTGCGCGGTCTGCGTCAAGAAGATGTCCTGCACGATCAGCGTGTCGAGGTTGCCGAGCAGCTTCTGCGTCCGATGGTTGTCGGCCTCGGACACGGCCGGATTCTCGCCGATCACATAGAGCGCCGTGAGGTGGCCGTCCTCCATCGCGTCGAACATCTGCGGGAGGTGCCAGCCGCGCGTCGCCTCGATCGGGACGTCCCACTCCTCCTCGCATCGCGCCCGCGCCTCGTGGTCGGTCTCGACGTCCTGGAAGCCGGTGAGCTTGTTCGGGATCGCGCCCATGTCGCCCCCGCCCTGGACGTTGTTCTGGCCGCGCAGGGGGTTCAGTCCCGAGCCGTACCGCCCGACGTGGCCGGTCAGGAGGCCGAGGTTGATCAGCGCCAGCACGTTGTCGGCCGCGTTGTGGTGCTCGGTGATCCCGAGGGTCCAGCAGATCATCGCGCGGTCCGCCGTCGCGTAGGCGTGGGCGACCTCCCGGATCACCTCGGCCGGGATCTTCGTGATCTCGGCGCCCCGCTCCAGCGTCCAGTCCATCACCGAGGCCGCGTAGTCCTCGAACCCGGTCGTCGCGAGCTCGATGAACGCGCGATGATGCAGGTCGCTCACGATGATCTCGCGGGCGATCGTGTTCGAGAGCGCGATGTCGGTGCCGACGTCGAGCCCGAGCCACAGATCGCCCCACTCCGCCGACTCGGTCCGGCGCGGGTCGATCACGATCAGGCGCATCCCGCCCCGGATCCCCTTCAGGACGTGGTGGAAGAAGATCGGGTGCGCGGCCCGGGCGTTCGATCCCCACAGCAGCATGAGGTCCGTATGCTCGGCCTCTTCGTATGAGCTGGTACCGCCTCCGGCACCGAAGACCGTGGCCAGACCGACCACGCTCGGCGCGTGTCAGGTGCGGTTGCAGCTGTCGATGTTGTGGCTGCCGAGGACCTGGCGCATGAACTTCTGCGCCGCGAAGTTCATCTCGTTCGTGGCCTTCGAGCAGCTGAACAGGCCGACCCCCTTGCTGCCACTGCGCCTCCTCGCGGCGCGCAACCCCCCCGCGGCCCGGTCGAGCGCGTCGTCCCAGGTCGCGACGCGTAGCTCGCCGCTCTCGCGCACCATCGGCTCGGTGAGTCGCGTGAGCCCGTTCGGCATCGAGCGTGCTCCTTTCCTCGGCCGGACATCCCGGCCGTCCGTCGAGATTCTAGGCCGCGGCGACGAGGCGGTCGGGGGACCGTCCCGCCACGCCGGCGGGTCGGCGCGCGCCCTCGTCGCCGGGTCGGATAGCGTGTGAGCCGTGAGCGACAAGCGGACGGAGCGGGCGAGCGCCGAGACCTTGCCCCACGCCCAGGATCGAGAACTCCCGACGATCCCGCACCACGGGCCGGTCACCGGTGAGCAGGATGCGACCCATAGCAAGTCCGGCGCCCTCCGAGCGGCGATCTTCGGGCTGAACGACGGGCTCGTGTCCAACCTCTCGCTGATCTTCGGCGTCGCGGGCTCGGGCGTGGCGGGCGACGTCGTCGTGATCGCGGGGTTCGCGGGCCTGCTCGCGGGGGCCTTCTCGATGGGCGCCGGGGAGTACGTCTCGATGAAGGTCCAGCGCGAGGTGTACGAGCAGCTGATCCACAAGGAGGCGCACGAGCTCGCGACGATGCCCGAGGAAGAGTTGCACGAGCTGATCCAGATCTATCGGCGGAAGGGGATCGACGCGGAGACCGCCGAGCAGATCTCGCGGGCCGTGATGAAGGATCCGAGGATCGCCCTCGAGACGCACGCTCGGGAGGAGCTCGGGATCGACATGCACGAGGGCCTCGGCTCCCCGTGGGCCGCCGCCGCGTCCTCGTTCGTGATGTTCTCTCTCGGCGCCCTCGTTCCGCTCCTCCCGATCCTCTTCCTGTCCGGCGAGGCGGCGGTCGTGCTGTCCGCCGCACTGTCCGCGGTGACGCTCTTCACGGTCGGCGGCGCGATGACCGTGCTCACGGGACGGGGCTTCGTCTTCTCGGGTCTCAGGATGCTCGCGATCGGCATCGTCGCCGCTGCGATCACCTTCTCGGTGGGCAAGCTGCTCGGCGTCGCGGTCAGCTGAGCGCGGCCACGGCGACGCGCTGCGGCCCCGAGTACACGTTGAGCCGGTCGTCGCGGACGAACCCGACGAGCGTCATCCCGAACCGCTCGGCCGCCTCGACCGCGAGCGAGGAGGGCGCGCTCACCGCGCTCACGATCGGGATGCCCGCGACGGCCGCCTTCTGCACGATCTCGAACGAGAGCCGCCCGCTGACCTGCAGGACGTGCTCGGCGAGCGGCACGCCACCGGCCAGTACCTGCTCCCCGATCACCTTGTCGACCGCGTTGTGCCGGCCCACGTCCTCGCGCACCGAGACCGCTCGGCCCTCAGGGGTGAACAGTCCGGCTGCGTGGAGCCCACCGGTGCGATCGAACACCTTCTGGGCCGCCCGGAGGGAGTCCGGCAAGGACAGGAGGACGTCGGACACGACCTCGGGACCGTCGGAGACGCGGGCGCACCGCACCTCGATGTCGTCGAGGGCGGCCTTCCCGCACACGCCGCACGACGACGTCGCGTAGAAGTTCCGGTTCAGCCTGTCGGTGGCGAACGGCGTCGCGAGCGTGACGGACACGATGTTGTAGCGCTGGTCCTCCCCTGGTTGGGTGTCGCAGTACGCGACGCGACGCACGTCGCTCGGCGCGATCAAGCCCTCGGTGAACAGGAATCCGACGGCGAGCTCGAAGTCCCCGCCGGGCGTGCGCATCGTGACCGCCACCGATCGCTGCTCCTGCCCGGGGCCTTGCACGCGGATCTCCAGCGGTTCCTCGGCCGCGAGCGCGTCGGTGCGCTCGGAGCGCACGCCGTCGTTCACCGCGACGACGTGGACGTTCGACACGTTCCGTCGGAGAGGCTCGGCCGAGGTCGCCATGCACCGATTATCGCGCTCGAGGGCGGGATCAGTGCGAGACCCGGGCGGTGGCGACCTCGGGAACGAGCTCCCGCCGTCGGAACCGATCCAGCGCGAACGGGGCGATCAGCTCGGGCACGGCGCCGTCGTTCACGAGGTCGGCCATCGTGACGCCGACGGCCGGGGTCGCGCCGAAGCCCTCCCCGCCCCAGCCGCCGTCGATCAGGAACCCCTCCACCTCGGTCAGCCCCATGATCGGCGAGCGGTCGGGCGTCACGTCGCCCAGGCTGCCCCACGCCCGCATCAGGTTCACGCGGCCGAGGATCGGCAGCAGCTGCAGGGTGTGCTCGGCCGCCGTTTCGAGGAAGTCCAGCGTGGACCGCTGCGAGTAGGAGTTGTAGGGGTCGATGTCCGATCCGATCACGACCTCCCCACGGCCGGTCTGTGAGATGGAGACGTGCAGCGAGGCGGAGTCCACGACCACGTCCAGGAACGGCTTCAAGGGCTCGGTCACGAACGCCTGGAGCGGATACGTCACGATCGGCGTCGCCACTCCCGCCATCCGACCGACCTCGCTCGTCCAACCGCCGACCGCGGAGATCACCGTGCCGGTCCCAACGTCGCCCCGGCTCGTCCGGACCTTCGCGACGTGGCCGCCGCGCACGTCGATGCCGGTCACCTCGGCGTCCTGGTGGACGTGCACCCCCATCCGGTCGGCCATCCGCGCGTAGGCCCACACGACGGCGTCGTGGTGGATCACGGCCCCGGGCGGGTGATACAGAGCGGCCACGATCGGGAAGGCCGGGCGGTCCGAGAGATCGAGGTCCGGACAGAGCTCCGCGATCTCGTCGCGGTAGATCACCCGCGAGTCCACGTCGAGCAGACGGTTCAGGTCGGCGCGCTCGTGCGCGTCGATCACGTCGCGCTCGGCGTGGGCAAGCGTGAGCTGGCCCCGCCGGGAGAGGAGCAGGTCGTAGTCGAGCTCCCGGGCGAGTCCCTCGTACAGGCGGAGCGCCTCCCTGGAGAACGCCACCCCCTGGGGCGTCCGGCGCTGGGCGCGGACGATCCCGGTGTTCCTCCCGGAGCCGCCCGAGCCGATGGAACCCTTGTCGAGCACCGCGACGTCCCGGATGCCGCGTTTCGCCAGCTCGTACGCGATCGCGAGCCCGTGGGCTCCCCCGCCGACGATCACCACGTCGTAGCGATCCTTCGGCTCGTGTCGCCGCCACATCCGCCGGGGCCGGAAGGAGCGGATCGGATGCATCAGCGCCACCCCTCGGCCCGCAGCGCCTGCCACCCGACCGGCTGGCCGCCCAAGGCCCCGACCACACCCGTGATCGTTTCCCACGCGTAGCGCGCGTACTCGATCGCCACGTAGGTCTCGATCACCGTGACCGCGAGGGCCCGTCGGACGATCACGGACGGCACCTCGACGATCGGCGCCGACGTCGCCGCACCCGGTGCCAGCGTCGACGGGTCCCACGACGTGATCCGCTCCAGCACGCGTGGGACGTCGGGGCCGAGCAACGCGAAGCCGGCGAACAGGTGCGTCGCGTCGGTCACCATCGCCGCCGGTCCGGTCGACCGCTCGATCGCCTCGACGAGCCCGGCCTCCGCGTCGGGTGGCCCGAAGACGAGCGTCCACGAGCCCGACAGCCGGGCCGGGACGGCGTCGTCGGGAAGGGGGAGCGTCCCCGGGACGCTCCCCCGGACGTCGATCTTGGCGCGCGCCGTGACGTCCGCGATCGCCACGCGATCGCGGATCACGGCGCGCTCGGACGCGTCGTCGCCGTAGCTCGCCGGGAGCTCCCACCCTGACTCCTCCACGAACACGGCGCGGCGGCGGGACGAGAGTCGCGCCGCGGGCGATCGGCGGATCGCCCTCACGAACGGAACCTCGCGCCATCGGGGTCGTAGACCGGCGCCGCCCGGACCGTCCCGACCGTGTGGCTGCCGCCGAACCGGATCTCGAAACGACTCCCATCGGCCGCGAGGTCCGCCGGGACCCACGCCAGGCCGATCACCGCGCCGACCGTGGCGCTGCGGCGAGCGGACGTCACGCGCCCCACCCACCGGTCGTCCCGGACGACGGAGGCACCCTCCGGTGGGAGCCACCGGTCCGACGCCGTGAACCCCACGAGCCGCTCGGCCACCGGGCCGGGGGGCGGCGCCCGTAGCGCGCGATGCCCCGAGACGTCGTCCAGGTCGTCATCCACGAGCGACCCGAGGCCGACCTCGAGGGGATGGGACCCTGCGTCCGTGTCCTGCCCGATCAGCAGGTGCTGCTTCTCGAGTCGGAGGATCCGTTCGGCCTCCATGCCGAACGGCTGGATGCCCCCGGTCGCGCCGGCTTCCATGATCGCGTCCCACACGTGTTCGCCGTACGCCGACGGGAAGTGGATCTCGTAGCCGAGCTCGCCGACGAACCCGATCCGGAGGACGAGCGAGGACACGCCGACGACGTCGATCCTCGCTGCGCCCAAGTAGGGGATGGCCTCGGCCGAGACGTCGGCGTCCGTGAGCGTCGACATCACCTCGCGCGCGCGCGGGCCCGCGAGGTTCACGGCCCCGAACGCGCCGGTCACGTTCAGGACCCTCGCATCGAGCTGCGCATCCGCGCTGCACCACGTGATCCACCGCTCCGGGTCCCAGGTGTCCCCGGTCATGACCGTCACGAAGAAGGAGTGCTCCCCCAGCCGGACGACGGCCCCGTGATCGAGGATCACGCCCTCGTCGTTCAGCATCAGCCCGTGGCGGATCCGCCCCACCGCCAGATCGACGAAGCGGCACGGATACAGGCGTTCCAGGAGGTGAACCGCCTGCGGACCCTCGATCCGGAACTTGCCTCGCGCCCCCACGTCCATCAGCCCGACGCGTGTCCGGACCGCGTCCACCTCGCGCTCGGGCGACGTGTAGTGGTGTGGCCGGCGCCAGTCCCCCGCCCAGGTGAACTCGGCGCCCGCGGCGACGTGCCGGTCGTGCAGCGTCGTCTCCTTCCGCGGCGTGCGCCGAGGTCCGGCCAGCGTGCCCAGCTCGACGGGCACCCAGGGCGGCCGCGCGGTCGTCGGCGCCGTCTCCGAGAACGACCGTCCGGTCTCCCGAGCGCACAGGCGCTGAGAGGACACGAGGCACGCCTTCCCCTGACACGGCCCCATCGTGGTCGTCGTGTACCGCTTCAGGTGCTCCATCGAGTCGAACCCCTCCGCGACCGCGACTGTCAGGTCCTTCGCCGTCACGTCCATGCACAGGCAGGCGAACTGCTTGCCGGAGCGGGCGGACGACTCCGGAGGGAGGACCCCCGCCGTCTCCGTCGTGGCCGCCTGCGCGCGGAGGGACTCCATCTCGTCCCGGTCGACCGGTCGTCCGAGGGCCGCGGCGGCCTCGGACCCCGCCAGACGACCCTGCACGGTCGCCGCGGCAGCCGACCGCGCGCCCGCCACGGCGCCCACCGCGGCGATCCTCTCGGGCAGCCGCACGGGCAGGAACGCCTGGCACCTCTCATCGAAGGCGAGCGGCACCCCTGCCTGGGCGAGGAGGTTCGTCGAGGGCGCGTCGCCGCACGCGATCACGACCAGGTCGCACGACACCTTCTGACCCGACGTCGATCCCGGGGGCGCGACCGTGACCCCCTTCACGCGACGGCGGCCGTGCGCGGCCACGATCGCCGAGCCCGAGAGCACGGGGAAGCCCTCCGGCCATCCACCCTCGGCGCGGAGGTCCACGACCGTCACGCTCGCGCCGGCGTCCTTCAGCGCCCAGGCCGTCGTGTACCCGAGGTTGTCGCCCGTCATCACCACCGCGCGCCGTCCCGGGAGGACGCTGAAGCGGTGGAGCAGGAGCTGCGCCGCCGACGACAGCATCACACCCGGGAGATCGTTGCCGGGGAACACGGCGGACTGCTCCACCGAGCCCGTCGCGAAGATCACGCGCGCGGCCCGGATGCGATAGAGGACGTCCGGGCCGGCGGCCGCGACCAGGCGCCCGCCGAACACGCCGAAGGCGACGGTGTCCCGCAGGACGCGGACGCCCGCGTCGACGGTCTCGCGGACCAGGCTCGATCGCGTCTTCGTGCCGGGCCGGTCGCCGAGGAGATGGCCGCCGACCTCGTGGCCCTGCTCGAGCAGGACGACGGACGCACCGACCCTGCCGGCCGCCGCCGCGGCCGCGAGTCCGGCGGCGCCCGCCCCGATCACGAGCACGTCCGGATGGAGATCGACACGCCGCCGTCGCCGGTGGTCGGCTTCCGTCGGCACGGTGCCGAGCCCCGCCTTCGCTCGGACGGACCGCTCGACGAGCGGCCACGCCCACCGTGGTCGGTGGAGGACCTTGTGGGAGGAGCCCGGCGGGAGCACGAAGGAGAACGTGTCCGACCACGCACGGACGTCGAGGTCGGCGGACGGCCAGGCGTTCTGACGCTCGACGCGCATCCCCTCGCGGACCGGTTCGGTACACGCGCGGACGTTGGAGACGCCGTCGACCTGCATCAGGCAGTTCGGGCAGGCGCCCGTCATGCACGACAGACCGCGGGGGCGGTGGTACGTGACCGAGCGACCCGTGATCGTGACGCCCGCCGCGGCGAGCGCCGATCCCACCGTGTCTCCCTCGAACGCCTCGACGCGTCGGCGTTCGAATCGGAACGCGAGCGGCCGGTCGCGCCGAATCGCTTCGCCCTGGCGCTCCGGGAGCCGTTCGCTCACGCGGGTGCGGCCTCCCGGTCCTCGGGTGGATACGTGCGGCGGATCTCGTTCGTCGATGTGTCGCGCTCTGCGAGGAACCAGGACCGGCAGCCGGCGTGATGGAGCCACCATTCCGTCTGCCACCCGTCGACGTTCCGGCGGACGTACAGGGCGTCCGCGAGCTCCCGGTCGGTGGCCTGTGGACCGGCGCGGCCCATCATCTCGCCGCCGAAGGAGAACTCGAGCGCCTCCCTGGGGCCACAGTCGGGACAGTCGATCAGGAAGTGCACCCCACGCTCCTCCGATGCGGTGGTGCCACGGTTCGCACCCGGGACTGGCGTGAGCCTAGCCCACCGGCCTCGGGCTCCGCCAATCCGGATCGCCCGCGATCCAGGCGGGGTATCCTCACGCGACCCCAACCGGGAGGCTGCGTGAAGAGCGGACTGGAGATCGCGCAGGAGGCCGTGCTCCGTCCGATCGGCGAGGTCGCGGCGGACGCCGGCATCCTCGACGAAGAGCTCGACCGGCACGGCCACCACCGGGCGAAGATCTCCCTGTCGATCCTCGAGCGTCTCGCGGACCGGCCCGACGGGAAACTGGTCATCACGACGGCGATCACGCCGACGAAGGCCGGCGAGGGCAAGACGACGACCTCGATCTCGCTCACCCAGGGTATGGGCAGGATCGGCAAGGACGTCGTGCTCTGCCTGCGCGAGCCCTCGATGGGTCCGGTGTTCGGGATCAAGGGCGGCGGGACCGGCGGCGGCCACGCGCAGGTCGTCCCGATGGAGGACATCAACCTCCACTTCAACGGCGACTTCCACGCCGTCCAGGCCGCGCACAACCTGCTCGCGGCCGCCCTGGACGCGTCTATCTACCACGGGAACCGGCTGTCGATCGACCCCCTCTCCGTCACGTGGCCGAGGACGCTCGACGTGAACGATCGGGAGCTCCGGTACTCGGTCGTGGGGCTCGGCGGCAAGGTGCACGGCGTCCCCCGAGAGAACCAGTTCGTGATCGTGGCGGCGTCGGAGGTCATGGCCGTGCTCGCCCTCGCGAACGACCTCGCCGATCTCCGGGCCCGGCTCGGACGGATCGTGGTGGCTTCGACGTTCGACGGCACACCGGTGACGGCCGAGGACCTGCAGGTGGCCGGCGCGATGGCCGTGATCATGAAGGAGGCGATCGAGCCGAACCTCGTCCAGACGCTCGAGGGCCAGCCCACGCTGATCCACGCCGGGCCGTTCGGCAACATCGCGCACGCGAACAACTCGATCATCGAAGACCGGATCGCGCTGAAGCTCGCCGATTACGTCGTGACGGAAGCAGGTTTCGCCTCCGACCTCGGCTTCCAGAAGTTCTGCGACATCGTGTGTCGCACCGGAGGGTTCTCCCCCGCCGCCGGCGTCCTGGTGACGACGGTCCGTGCGACGAAGTCCCACGGCGGGAAGGCCTTCGAGGAGCTGAGCGAGGAGGACGTCGAGGCGCTCGCGCGAGGCGTCGACAACCTCGCCGCGCACATCGGGATCGTGCGTGCGTACGGCCTCCCCTGCGTGGTCGCGGTCAACAACTTCCCGACCGACACCGAGAAGGAGATCGACGCCCTCCGGGAGCTCGCCGGTGGCGCCGGCGCCGAGACCGTCGTCGTCAACCGCGCGTTCACCGAGGGCGGGGCCGGAGCCGTCGAGCTCGCCGAAGCGGTCGTCGGCGCGTGCGAACAGCCCAGCTCGTTCCGCCTCCTCACGCCGGACGGCACCCCGTTGAGGGAGCAGATCGAGGCGATCGCCACGCGGATCTACGGGGCCGACGGCGTCGACTACCAACCGCAGGCCGACAGGGACATCGCCCGGATGGAGCAACTGGGGTTCGGAACGATGCCGGTCTGCATGGCGAAGACGCACCTGTCCCTCAGCCACGACCAGTCGCTCCTGAACCGGCCGCGGGGGTTCCGCCTGCCGGTGCGCGGGGTGGTGCCCAGCGCCGGGGCGGGATTCGTCGTGGTGCTCTGCGGCGACATGCAGCGGATGCCCGGCCTCGGCAGGACGCCGGCGTTCACGAAGGTGGACCTTGACGCCGACGGCCGGATCGTCGGGCTCTTCTAACCTCCCGACGGGCGGTGTGGCTGCACCCCCTCCGAGCTCTGGTGTCCGCCACCTCGACCCCGATGCCGGTCGGGAGGGAGCATCGGGTCATGAGCAGCGTGCTGATCACGACCGCTCCGCGATCCGTCGGGGACGCGATGGCCTGCCGGCTCCGGGAGACCTCTGTCCTCGTCGTCGCTTGCGGCCTCGCAGGAGCGCTCGTCGGCGGGATCGGGAGCCGGCTCGTGATGCGACCGATCACCCTCGAGGGGACGATCGGCCTGGTCCTCCTCGCCGGCGTCGGCTCCGCGATCCTCGGCGCGGGAGCCTTCACGCTCCTGCGGCCGTGGCTGCCGACGGGCACCGTCGTCCGTGGCCTCGTGTTCGGCGGGATCCTGCTGGCCCTCCTCGGTGGCTCGGTCGTCGACGCGGCGAACGTGGACCTCGTCCTCCTCGGTGACCGAGTCCTCACCGTCGTCGTGTTCTCGGGACTGTTCGTCGCGTTCGGTCTCGTCGCGTCGGGCACGCTCGCGCTGCTCGACGGGCGCCTGCGGCCGGCGCCCGCCCTCTCGCCCAGGTCGTGGGCGCTCACCCTGGTCGGCGCGCTGCCGGTCGTCCCGGGGATCGTCGGAGTCCTGACGATCGTGTCGCTCCGGCACGGGGTCCCCTGCTGGGCGCGTCGGCGGCGATGGTCATCGCCAGGTCGGTCGACCGTCGCGGTCGCCCGGGAGCCGCGCAGCTCGTCCGGGTCGGTGCGACCGCCGCGCTGCTCGCGATCGCCGGGGTGACCGGAGCCGCCACCCTCGACGAGCTGCTGTCGATCCCGTGAGGGGCGTCAGTCGACCTCGCCGCCACCGTCGGACGAGGTCACCACGCAGAACTCGTTCCCCTGCGGGTCGAGCATGACGCACCATGTGCTCCCGCCCTCCTCCGCCCAGTTCCGGACCTCCGCTCCGAGCCCCTCGAGACGCTGCACCTCGACCTCGAGGGAGTCCTCCGTCGCGAGGTCGAGGTGCACCCGGTTCTTCGCGACCTTCTCCTCGGGAACCTCGGTGAAGAACAGGACCGGCAACTCGGAATCGACCGGCGGCTCGACCATGACGGACGGATCGTCCTCGGGGTCGTAGATGCCCTTCGCGGCCAGCCGTTCGAGCTCCTCCTCGTCGTACGGCGCGACCGACCACCCGAGCGCGGCCGCCCAGAACCGCGCCAGCGGTGCCGCGTCGTGGCAGTCGAAGACCACGGATTCGATCCTCACCGTCCTCGAAGCCTAGGTGATGCCGCGGCGCGCCGCTCAGCTCGCGAGTCGCAGGAGGAACGCCTCCTCCACCTGATGCAGCAGCGCGTCGGCCGTGGCTCGCAGTTCGTCGCACGCGGTGACGAGCTGCGTGCCCGCGGCCTCGTCCTTCAGGCCCGCCGCGTTGATCCGGACGTTGGCGATCGCGGCGAGCGCCGCGGCGAACAGTATCGTGCCGGCGCAGTACCCGTCCGAGGCCGCGTGCTTGTTCCCCCTCGCGGTGGCGTCCTCCGCGACCTCCATCAGACGGACCGCCCGCTCGGCGAGTCGAAGCGGGACCGCCGCGGCCCCCTGGTACGCATCCTGGATCGCGAGCGTCCGCGCGGTCTTCTCCTCGTCCGTCCCCTTCGGGAGGCGGAACGACGCCATCACCGACTCGAACGCCCGGGCGTCCTCGTCCGCGAGGGCGAGGAAGGCCTCGCGCTCGCCGTCCGCCGCGTCCACGATCGACCGCATCCGGTTTTCGACGTCCGCGAACCCCTCCTTGCCCACCGTGAGGCGGCCGACCATCGCGATCAGGGCGGCGCCCGTGGCGGCGACGACGCCCGCGGCGGCGCCTCCGCCGGGCGTCGGCGCCTCCGACGAGAGGGACCCCAACCACGTGCCGATGCCCTGCTGCGAGGTGCTCACCGCGCTCCTTCCTGTCGGTCCTGTCGGTCGTGACGGGGACCGCCGGCCGCACGGTCCCCGATCGATCGCTCCAGGATCTGCTCGTCGGGATCGAAGCCCACGAGACGCGTGTGCTCAATCGTGCCGGCCTGCACGGCCGACGCCGGCACCAGACCGACGATCTCCGAATCCACGATCTCCAGGCCCCGGGCACCGGCCTCCTTGGCGACCGCGTCGAAGGCCTCCCGGATCCCCGTCACCTCGAAGTCCACGAGGTTCATCGATACCGTGACGGAGCCTCGCTCGGCAGCCTGGAACCCGATCGCCCGCACCGCTGAGAGGCCCCCGGATGATTCGCGGATCGCGCGGGCGATGTCCTTGGCCGCCGCCTCGTCGGCCCCCGCCAGGTAGACGTTGAACGCGATCAACGGCTTCCGCGCCCCCACGGCGGTGGCGCCGGCCCGCCCGATCTCGGGCGGGCCGAGGTCGGGGAGGCGGTCGCCGCGCGCGACCGCCTCGCGCAACCCCTCGAACTCGCCCTTCCGGACGTCGGCGAGCGACCGCCGCTCGGGCGACGCCGCCGCCTCCCCGTACAGGTACACGGGCAGTCCCAGGGTCCCCGCCAGCTCCGCCCCGACCGACCGCGCGAGCTCGACGCACGTCTCCATCGTCACGTCCCGGACCGGCATGAACGGCACGACGTCGACCGCTCCCATCCGTGGATGGCCGCCGTGGTGCTCGAACATGTCGATCCGCTCCACCGCCACCGCCGCGCCGGCGAGCGCGGAGCGCCCGACGGCGTCCGCGTTCCCGAGCACCGTCGTGTCCAACCGATTGTGGTCCGGATCCGCCTCGGCGAACACGACCCGAGCGCCGTCGACCGCGAGCGCGTCAACGATCGCGTCGATCACGTCCCGCCGACGGCCCTCGCTGAAATTCGGCACGACGCCGACGATCGAGCCCACGCCGGCGAGCCTACGTGACCGGCGAGTCAGCTCCGCGGCCGCTGCTTCTCGGGGTCGTGGATCGCGAGCACGTCGACCGTGGCGCCGACGGTGCCGTCCCCGACGGCGACGTCGACCTTCGTCCCCTCCCGGGCGGCGTCGGTCCGCAGGATCGCGAGTCCGATCGGTCCGTAGGCGGGACTCGACGCCGGCGACGTCAGCACACCGACCTCTTCGCCGTCCTTCGTCACGGCCGCCCCGTACTCCGGCAGCTCCTCGCTGTCGAGCCGCAGCGTCTTGAAGCGGTTCGGCGGGTCGGCGGCGATGGCCCGGAGCGCCTCCTTGCCCATGAAGTCACCCTGCCCGTCGAGCGCCACGACGCGGTCGAGGCCGAGGTCGTAGGGGGAACGCCGGTGCGCCTCGTAGTCGTAGTCGGTCACGATCATGCCGACCTCGATCCGGATCGGCTCGACCACGTCGACCCCGTACGGCACGGCGCCGGCGTCCGTGATCACCTCCCAGAGGGCGTCCGCGTGCTCGGGCGAGATGAAGAGCTCGTAGCCGAGCTCGCCCGAGAACCCCGTCCGCGAGAGCGTCACCGGGACGCCGCCCACCTTCACATGATCGGGCAGGAAGGTGAAGTAGCGGAGCGAGCCCAGGTCGGCGTCGGTCAGCTCCTGGAGCAGCTCACGCGACCTCGGACCCTGTACCTGGAGGTGCGGGAGGTCGGGGGCGATGTACTCGATCGAGACGTCGAGTCCCTTCGTGGCGTCGGCGAAGTACGCCTCGTGCTCCAGCCCGTTCGTCGCGACCCACACGTGGTCGTCGGCGTGCTTGAACACCGTGCCGTCGTCGACCAGGAGGCCTTCCTCGTCGACGAAGCCTCCGTAGCGAACCTGGCCGACGCGCATCCCGAGGATGTCGTTCGTGTGGATCCGCTGGGCCGCCTCGACGGCGTCGGCGCCTCGGAGATCCCACTTGTTCAGCGGCGAGACGTCCCAGACGCCGACGCCCTCGCGGACCGCCCGGTACTCCGCGTCGGGATCGCCGAAGCCCGTGACCCAGAACCATCCGGCCTCCTCCATGAACCCGGCGGCCGTCTCGGACATGATCGCGTGGAACGCCGTCCGCCGGCTCTCGCTGGCCTCTTCCGTCATCGCTCGCCCCTCCTCGGTCGTCTCGCCCTGCTTACCACGAGCTTGAACGGCTGTTCAAGTCGAGGGTCTGATCGTCCTCCCCTCCGTCACGACGGCGTCGAGCGGGACGTCGAAGCGTCCCGTCGGGACGTCCTCGTCGAGGACCTGGACCTCGAACGCGAGCGCCACCCTGAACGCGTCGGTCCGTCCCAGGAACCGGTCGTAGAACCCGGCGCCGTACCCCACCCTCCGGGCCCGGAGGTCGAACGCGACCCCGGGCACGACGACGACGTCGAGGTCGGCCGGGTCGACGACGTCGTCGCCGAGCGGCTCGCGGGCGCCGAAGGACGCGGTCCGCACGCGATCGCCGGGCGCGTAGGAGACGGCCACGAGGTCCGAACCCTCGATCCGCGGCAACGCGACCGTGGCCCCGCGCTCGTGCAGGCCCTCGATCAGCGGCCGGGTGGGGACCTCCGACCCGAACGTCGAGAACGCCATCACCACCCCGGCAGCTCGCACCTCGGGCAGCGACAGCAGGCGCTCGGTCGCCGCCGCGCCGAGCACGACGCGATCGTCCTCGCCGATCGCGTCGCGCCGCTCGAGGATCTCTCGTCGGATCCGCCGCTTGGCGCGCTTCAGCGCGTTGCTGTTCATCCGTGCAGCACGTCGGCGACGAGCTCGAGCCGATCGTCGCCGCCGACGGGGACGGAGATCAACCACGAGCACCCGACGTCGTGGAGGCGGGCGGCGAAGGTCCGGAGCTCGTCCGCGGTCCCGATCCACACGTCCATGTCGAGGCCCTTCGACCGGCGGTCCGCGACGACACGGCTCAGTTCTTCACGGTTCCTGCCCACCAGGACGATCCCGCCCCATGTCGGAGACACCGGCCGGCCGTCCGAGAGCGACGCGAGCCGGCCGACGGCGGCGTGGAACGCGCCGGCGTCCATCCCCCACCCGTTCCACGCGTCCGCCGCGCGGGCGGCCGCCGCGATCACGGGGTCGGATCGGCCACCGATCCAGATCTCCGGCCTGCCGGGGGGCCGGAGCGGGCCCGAGACCGGCGGAAGATGCCTGCCACCGCCCCACGGCCGTCCGTCGAACAGCGTTCGCAACGCCTGCGCCGTTTCCTCCAGGATCTCCACGCGCTCGCGAGCGGTCGCGAACGGGATCCCGAACGTCTCGTGCTCCCGTCGGGAGACGTGGTCCCCGGCACCGAGACCGAGGATGAGGCCCGCCTGCCCGATCCCGTCCAGGGCCGAGGCCTGCTTCGCGAGGAGGCCGACGGGCCGGAGGGAAGCCCTCGTCACGAGCGTCCCGATCCGGAGCCGGGGGTGGAGACCCGCGACGGCGGCGAGCACCGTGAAGGGCTCGAGCGACGGTCGGTCCGGGGCGGACGGCGGGAACAGGTGGTCGGGCGCGAACACCCCGTCGTAGCCCGCCGCCGCCGCCCGGGCGGCCGCATCGAGCGGACGCCGGACGTCCGCCGTGAACATCGGGAGGGACAGGCCGAGCTTCACGCGCCGGAGCGCTCCATCGCCACGAGGGCCGCCCCGATCGCGCCGGCGTCGTTCCCGAGCGCCGCCGCCACGATCGGCACGTCGGGCCGCACGTCGACACCCTCGACAGCGTCGTGGAACGCGTCGCGCAGCGCTTCGAGCAGCAGGTCGCCCGCCTCCCCCGCGCCGCCCCCCACGACGACGATCTCCGGGTCGAGCACGTTCACGAGCCCGGCGATCCCCTGGCCGAGGCGGAGACCGACCGCCGCGAGGATCGAGCGGGCGGTGCCGTCCCCCCGTCGCGCGGCCTCCGTGACCAGCTCCCCCGTCACGCGCGCGGGATCGCCGTCCGCCGACCCGGCGATCGCGCCGTCGGGCCGCGCGACGACGTCCACGCGGCCCGCCCGTGCGATCGCCTGACCGCTCGCGACCTGCTCCCAACAGCCGAGGTTCCCGCAGCCGCACGGGGGCCCGTTCGGTTCGACGATCAGGTGCCCGATCTCCCCGGCGAAGCCGTGCGCGCCGCGGACGAGCCGGCCGTCCTGCACGATCCCGCCGCCGATCCCCGTGCCGACGCCGACGAAGAGCGAGTTCGCCACGCCACGCGACGCCCCGAGCACGGTCTCCGCCCACGCGCCGGCGGTCGCGTCGTTGTCCACCGTCACCGGGAGGCCGAACGACGACAGCAGACGCTCGCGGAGCGGCACGTCGCGCCAGGAGAGATTGGGCGAGGACAGGAGCACGCCCCGGCGGACGTCGACGAGTCCGGCGGCGCCGACGCCGATGGCGACGACCGCGTCGGTCCGGACCTCCTCCACCGCGTCGTCGATCGCGGAGAGCGTCGCCGACTCGTCGGCCGCCGGGGTCCGACGGGTCGCTCGGGTCTCCACGGTCCCCTCCGCCGACACGCGGAGCGCGGCGATCTTGGTCCCGCCGACGTCGACGCCGATCGCCTGCGGCGCGCTCACTCGATGTCGATGCGCGTGAGCTTCGGTCCCGTCTCCTTCCCGCCTGTCTCGTCCGCCCTCGCGCCGAGGATCGCGGTCATCGCGAGCAGGAACTCACGACCGGCGTTCAACAGGTGCTCGACCGCCTCGGGTCGGAGGGGCTGGACGGCCGTCACCGTGAGGCAGATCGGACAGAACCCGACGGTACAGACGTGAGCGCGGTCCCCGTCCACCTCGTCGTCGTGCGGCGCCGCGGCTCCCCGCGGTCGCCCGCCCTTCGCGGGCTCGGCCATCTCAGCTCCTTTCCGCCGGGCGGGGCTCCCGCCCGAACAGGATCTCCAGGTGATCCCCCGCGAAGTTCGCCTCGCGGACCGTCATCCGCTTCAACGTCTGCGGCAAGATCAGGTTCCGTTTGTACGACCCGACGCGCACGAACAGCTCCTCGCCGCGACGGTGGATGTCCATCTCGTCCCGGGAGGCGAACGGGAGCCGCATCACCAACACGTAGCCGGAGCCGCGGCGGCGAACCCGGATCGGGTCGTCGCGGTAGAGGACGTCGGCCGCGTCGCGATCCCCGTAGACCTCGTCGCCCATCTCCTCGAGCAGCGGGATGCCCACCATCTCCCGGTCGAACAGCCGAGCCGACAGGATCGGGACGGGTTCGAACGACTCGTGGACCGTGGCCAGGTGCTCGGCCTGGATGTCCTTCCACTTCCCGAAGTACGGATCCGTGACGTCGGGCGGCAAGACGCGGTTCACGACCACCGCGTCCACACGATAGCCGAACAGCCCGAGGTACGTGTACGTCCGCCGCGCCTCGGCGATCACCATCTTCTCCAGGTTGACGACGAGTCGGACCGACGACGTGGTCTCGTCGGTGAGGATCCGCTTCACGGCGTCCAGGTTGCGATGCAGCCGCTCGACCGCGTCGAACACGCGCTCCCCCGCGATCGGCAGCGTCGTCACGCGGGAGACGATCGGGCGGACGGTCTTCACGATGCGGCGCTCCACGGGGAAGACGCGCTCGATGTACCACTGCATCACGTCCGGCAGCGAGAGGAGCCGGAGCGTCTCGGCGGTCGGGGCGCAGTCGACGATCAGGACGTCGTACGCGCCGCTCTCGACGTGCGTCTTCACGTCGACGAGCGCGAAGATCTCGTCGAGGCCCGGGAGCACCGTGAGCTCCTCGGCCTGGATCGTCTCGGTGCCGGCCCAGTTCATCAGCTGGATCACGTAGTCCTGGATCTCGCGCCAGTTGTCCTCGAGCCGTTCCTGCGCGTCGATCTGCTGCCCCCACAGGTGGTCGGCGATCATCGTGGGGTCCGACCCGATCGGGACCTCGAACGAGTCCCCGAGCGAGTGGGCCGGGTCGGTCGACATCACGAGCGTCCGCAGACCCGCAGAAGCGGCGCGGACGGCGGTGGCGGCGGCGATCGTCGTCTTCCCGACGCCGCCCTTGCCGGTGAAGAGCACGACCCGCATCGGCTCAGCTTACGGGAGCCGCGAGCCCGACCCCTAGCCCATCTCGACGCGGCGCTTCAACCGCTCGAGGGCGTTCTCGATCACGCGCCGGGCTCCCTCGGTGCGGAGGAACCCCGGCACGAGGACGCCGATCTCGACGGCGAGGCGATAGGTGACCTTCGTCTCGCCGTCCGAGATCTCGTCGAGCAGGTACTCCCCCCGGATGTCGCGGATCGCGCCTCGAGCCTCCTTCGTGATCCACGAGAGGCCGGTGTCTCCGGGGGCGTATCGGTAGGAGAGCGTGTACGTCGCCTTCCCCAGGACCGGCACGTCGACCTCGAACGCCACTTCCGTCGCGCGCCCGCCCTCGCCGCGCTCCTGGATCCGCGCGGTCCGGACCTCGGCCCACTCCGGATAGGCCTCGTAGTCCTCGAGGACCTCCATCACGTCCTCGAGCGGCGCCTCGATCACGATCGACCCCTCGGCGTGCTCCATCGGAGTCGCATCCTATCCCCGAGGCCTCCGTCCCCCCGGGAGGCCAGCCGGGCCAGAGCGGGGCACGTCCTCGATCACCGGCTGTTGACCGTGACCACCGACACCGCGAGCAGGGCGACGGCCATCATGATCAGGGCGACCGTCGCCCAGAGCAGCGCCCGGGCCGAGACGAACGGCGCCCCGCCCTCCGCGATCCGGTAGGCCTCCGCGGCCGATCCCAGGTAGATCGTGATCGCCGAGACGAGGAGCAGGACGACCACCGCGAACACGGGCGCGCTCGAGACCCCGGAGAGCATGATCACGAGTGCGAGTCCGAACGCGAGGACGAACAGGGTGCCGCGGGCGATCCCATCGGGGGTGCGACCGAGCTTCGCGTGGCCGATCCCGGGGAAGATCAGGGACCACAGGAACGCGTCCCGTGGCGAGACCGTCGGCCCCCGCTCCTCCTCCTGCCGGAGGAGCTGCGCGAACGACGTGCCGCAGACGGCGCAGGCGTCGAGCTCGATCGGATTCGCGGCGCCGCAGGTCGGGCACGGCCAGGTCGCGGCCGCAGGCGCGCCGTCCGCCGTCACCGCGCGAACGACGCGCGGCGCCGGTTCGGGCTCCGGCTCCGGCGGCCGCAGGGACGCGAAGCACTGGCCGCACCAGTCGGCGTCCGCGCTCACGAGCGCCCCGCACGAGGGGCAGCGCGCATCCTCCACCGTCGGGAGCGTACCGTCGGCCTTCGGTCCCGCCGTGGAGGCGGGGGGTTACGTCTCGGACGCCTCCCCGACCCACGCGGCGAGCCGCTCGGCGACGGTCGACCAGGTGTGCTTGCGCTCGACCCACGCGCGACCGGCCTTGCCGAGCCGCTCCGCGTAGGGGGGGTCCTCGAGCAGCGACGCGAGGGCGTCGGCGACGGCGTCCACGTCCGTGCCGTCGACGAGCAGGCCGGTCTGCCCGTGGATCAACGCCTCCCGGGACCCGCCGGAGTCGCCGACCACGACCGGCCGGCCGCACGCCGCGGCCTCCAGGAACACGTTCCCCCACCCCTCGACCTCGAGTCCGGCGAGCCGGGTCCGGCACGGCATCGCGAACACGTCGCCGAGCGCGTAGTAGCGCGGGAGGTCGGACTCGGGCACCTCGCCGACGAACGTCACCGACCCGGTGGGCGCCCGCTCCGCGAGCGCGCGCAGCGCGCGCTCGTGCGGCCCCGAGCCCACGATCAGGAGCGCCGCCTCGGGCACGCGCCGTTGGACCGAACGCATCGATCGGATCAGCACGTCCTGGCCCTTCCGCGCCACGAGCCTGCTCACGCACACGACGAGGGGCCGGTCGCCGAGGCCGTGCCGATCCCGGAGATCGGCCGTCGGGAGGTCGGGACGGAACCGCTCCACGTCGGCGCCCGGATGCAGGACGGAGACGGGGACCGACCGGGGGACGGCCGTCCGGACGCGCCGCGCGATGAACGCGCTGCACGCGGCGACCCGGGCGGCCCGCGACGTCATCCGGCGCATCACGCTGTGCGCGATCGGTGTCGTCGAGAGCCAGTGATCGAACCCGTGAACGAGCACGATCGACGGCGTGCCGCGTCCGGCGAGCCGCGGACCCAGCAAGGCGAGCGGGAACGCGTCCCCGAACACGACGACCTGAGCGCCGGACCGGTCGATCTCGTCCTCCAGGCGACGCGCGAACGAAGGGGTCGGCCAGATGAAGCGGCTCCGCTCCCGCACGACCCGGTAGGGAACGGATCCGTCGAAGGCCGCGGCCCCCTCCGAGGCCGGCGCCACGACCGAGACGCGGTCCGCCGGGAGCGCCGCGCAGAGCGAACCGAGCGTGCGTTGGATGCCGCCGACCCTCGGCGGGAAGTCGTTCGTGACGATCAGGACGCGGGCGATCTCCACCGCCCGGATATCCTCCCAGAGAGGCTCGAGGAGGAGGCGAGGGGCCGAGATGACCGAGGACCGAGGTGTCGCGGTTCCACCGGGTGTCGCCGCGCTCGAGCGAGACAGCGGATCCGTCCACCTGTCCGACTGGCGCGTCCTCGCCGTGCGGGGCGCCGACGCGCGTCGCTGGCTCCACGATCTCGTCACGGCCGACGTCGCCTCCCTCGAGGACGGTCGGGCGCGACGTTCTCTGATCCTGTCGCCCACCGGCCGGATCCGCGCCGACGTCCACGTCGGGGCCGTGGGCGCATCGTTCCTCCTCCTCCAGGACCCGATCCAGCCCGAGCCGGTCGCGGAGATCCTCGCGCCGTACGTGCTGTCCTCCGACGTCGAGCTCGAGGACCGGACGGGGGAAGCCGAGGTGTTCGCCGTCCTCGACGGCGAAGCCGTCGAGGACGGCGACGAGGCCGTGCGCCTGGAACCGTCGGTCCTCGGGTCCGGCCGGACCGTCCTGACGCCCGCCGGCGCGCCCGCACGCGCCCTCGGAGAACGACTCCGCGAGGCGGGGCTCGAGGAGATCGGGCCCGTCGACGTCGAGACGTGGCGGGTCCGCCGAGGAACGGCCAGGGTCGGCGTCGACATCGGGTCCGACGCCCTGCCCGCCGAGGCGGGGCTGGAGGACACGATCGACTTCACCAAGGGCTGCTTCCTGGGCCAGGAATCAGTGGCCAAGGTGCGGAACCTCGGGCATCCCCCGCGGCTCCTGGTCGCCGTTCGGTCGACGTCCCGCCTCGAACCCGGAACCCCCGTGCTCGCCGGCGGAGAGCCGGTGGGCGCGATCACCAGCGCCGTCGAGGTCGCCGTCGGATCGGTCGGCATCGCGCGCGTCCGTTGGGACGCAGCGGCTCGTCCGCTGGCTGCCGACGGGGCGGGTCCCCTCTCCCTACGGTGAGAGGAGTAGATACTTCGAATCATTTCGCATCGGCCACCTGGGGGTTTATCGGCGCCCGCCCCACGACCCCTTCCCCGGCGTGGTCACTCCGTGCTATTCCTTCGGTCCCGGACGCGAGGGGACCCCCCGGGGGAAGGGACGAGACGGTGCGGATCGATCGCCATCCGACGCTCGACATCGGAGCGCTTCCCGACGACCCCTCGCCCCCGGACGTTTGGCAGGAACGGTCCGCCTGCTACGGGATCGACCCCGACGTCTTCTTCCCGATCTCCGAGGAGGAGGCCGGACCGGCGCTCGCGTTCTGCAGCGCGTGCATGATCCGGACGGAGTGCCTCGCGTGGGCCCTGAAGAACGGGGAACGGTACGGCGTCTGGGGTGGGCTCACGGAGCAGCAGCGAAGGCGCGTCGCACGCCAGGTCGCCTGAGCTTCACCCGCGCGTACCTACTCTGAGGGAGGCGGAAAGCCCCGGAAAGGGTTATCCACCGTAGCGCGATCGAGGCCGATGCCTGGGCCATGAAGACGACCCCTGTTGGAGCCACGCACCCTCACCCGAACGTCCACCCCCACCGTAGGCCGATCCGGCGGCTCGCCGGCACCACGGTCGCCCTGGCCCTCCTCCTGCTCGCTCTGCCCGTCCCCGCGACGGCGGCCCCCGTGCCGTCGGTCACGATCACCGACGTCACGGTCATCGAGGGCACGGGCGGGACGGCGACCGCGAACTTCACGATCCAGGCGGCTCCGCAGCCGAAGGCGTGCTGCCCCCTCCAGGTGAGCTGGGCGACGGCCCCGGGCTCGGCGACGGCCCCCGACTTCACATCCGCGTCCGGGACGGTCTCGCTGGCGAAGGGATCGGCCGCCAAGGTCGTCTCGGTGACGGTCGCGGGAGACGCGATCGACGAGTCGACCGAGACGTTCACGGTGAACCTGTCGAACCTCGTCGGCACCCCGGGCAGGCTTCGCGACGCGCAGGGCGTCGGCACGATCACCGACGACGATCAGCCGCCGTCGCTGGCGGTCGACGACGTGGCGCTCGCGGAGGGCGACTCGGGGACGGCGAACCTGACCTTCACGGCCTCGCTCTCCTCGTCGAGCGCGCTCCCCGTGACCTTCGACTGGGCGACGGCTCCCGGCACGGCCACGGCCCCCGCGGACTTCACGTCCGCCAGCGGGAGCCGCACGATCGCGGCCGGCTCCTCGTCGGCCACGATCAACGTGGCCGTGAGGGGCGATACCCTCGACGAGGAAGACGAGACGTTCTCCCTCGCGCTGTCGAACCCGGGCAACGCCACGATCGGCGATGGGTCGGGCACGGGCACGATCACGGACGACGATCCACTCAGCCTCCTCTCGCTCGACGACCCGTCGGTCGTGGAGGGCGACGCTGGCACCGCCACCCTCACGTTCACGGCCTCGCTCTCCGCGGTGAGCGCCAAGGCGGTGAGCTTCGATTGGGCAACCTCAGCCGGGACGGCGACCGCCGGGACGGACTACGTCGAAGCGAGCGGCGTCGGCGCGATCCCGGCCGGGTCGACCTCGACGTCGATCGACGTGACGGTGAACGCGGACACGCTGGACGAGGTGGACGAGACGCTCACGCTCACGCTCTCGGACGAGGTCAACGCCACGATCGACGACGGCGCGGGGCTCGGCTCAATCACCGACGACGACCCGCTCGTGGTCGCCGACATCGGGGACGCATCGATCTCGGAGGGCGACGCGGGCACGTCGTCGCTCGCGTTCGACGTCACCCTGTCGGCGGCGAGCGCCAAGACCGTCACGGTCGACTGGACGACCCAGGACGACCTCGCCCGCGCCCCGGACGACTACGTCGCCGGGTCGGGAACCCTCACGTTCGTCCCCGGCGACACCACGGAGTCGGCAAGCGTGACGATCAACGGCGACGGGATCGCGGAGCTGGACGAGGAGTTCCACGTGATCCTCTCCGCGCCCTCGAATACGACGCTCGGTGACGCGGATGCGCTCGGAACGATCGTGGACGACGAGCTCATGCCGGTGCTCGACATCGACGAGCCCTCGATCGCCGAGGGTCAGTCGGGGACGACCACCCTCACCTTCTCGGTGACGCTCTCCCACCCCTCCGCGATCCCCGTCAGCGCGGACTGGACCACGACCGCGGGGACGGCGGCCGCGGGCTCGGACTTCGTGACCGACGACGGCACGCTGAACTTCGCCGCGATGGACACATCCGAGACCGTGGAGGTCACGGTGAACGGCGACGGCACCTACGAGCTGGACGAGACGGTATTGCTCGACCTCGTGAATCCCCAGGGCGCCCCGGTCGGCGATCCCCAGGGCATCGGAACGATCGAGAACGACGACGCGGCACCCGCGCTGAGCGTCGGCGACGTCTCGAAGGCCGAGGGCAACGCGGGGACCTCGACCCTGTCCTTCGTCGTGACCCTGACCGGCGCGTCGGATGTCGACGCTACCGTCGACTTCGCGACCTCGAACGGAACCGCCGTGGCCGGCGCGGACTACACCGCGTCGTCCGGGACCGTCACGATCCCGGCGGGCGTCACGAGCGGCGCGGTCGACGTTCCGATCCTCGGCGACGGGACGTGGGAGCCGGCCGAGACCCTCACGCTCACGCTCAGCGGTTCGGCACACGCTTCCCTCGGCGACCCCGTCGCCCTCGGCAGGATCAGGAACGACGACCGGCGTCCGACGGCGATCACGCTCCGGGTGGTGCGCGAGCCTCGCGTGGTGATCGCGACGGGCCTCCTCGAGCCGACGAAGTGGGGACACCGCGTCACCGCCACCCTCTTCCGCAAGCAGAACGGCAGGTTCGTGCGGATCGCGTCGAAGAGCGTGGCCGTGCGGTACTTCGGCGACCGCGACGGGGACGGCAAGAAGGACGGCAGGTACCGGGTACGGTTCGACCGCCCCAGGAAGGGCGCGACGTACCGGGTGATCGCCAGGTTCAAGGGGACGACGACCCATCTGCCCTCGCAGCGGGTACGGGTGTTCCCCCTGCGCGCTACGTAGTCCGGGATCGCCGCTCTCCCACCGGAGCCTTCCATCTGTGGGCGATGTGTCCTTGACCATCGAACATCTGTTCGATACGGTGAGCGCCCCGTCGGCCCCACCGAACGGAGGCGTCCACGCGGTTTGGCACCATCGCTCGCCCCGCTGCCGCTCCAGACCACCCTGGACCAAGGGGTGCCGCTGCACGAGGTCCCGTTCGTCGTGGTCGACCTGGAGACGACGGGGGGATCGCCGAAGGACTCGCGGATCACGGAGGTGGGAGCGGTCCGCGTGGTCGGCGGGGAGCGCCTGGGGACGTTCCAGGCCCTGGTCGACCCGCGTGAGCCGATCCCGCCGTTCATCGCCCACCTGACGGGGATCGACGACCTCCTGGTCCGCGGGGAACCCCCGATCGAAGCCGTCCTGCCCGCGTTCCTCGAGTTCGCGCGCGGCGCCGTCTTCGTCGCCCACAACGCTCGATTCGACTTCTCGTTCCTGAACGAGAACCTCCGTCGGCTCGACTACGCACCGATCGAGGGTCCGCCCGTCTGCACGGCCAAGCTGGCGCGGCGCGTCGTGTGGCCCGACGTTCCGAACGTCCGCCTGCTGACGCTGTCCCGGTACTTCCGGACGCGCGTCACCCCGGTCCATCGGGCGCTCGACGACGCCCTGGCGTGCGCGGAGGTCTTCGACGGGCTCCTCGATCTCGCGGGACGCCTCGGCATCCTCACGCTCGGCGATCTCCGCGAGGCGGTCCGCGCGCGCGGTCGCCCGCACTTCGGCAAGATCAGGCTGGCCGACGAGCTTCCGAACGTCGCGGGCGTCTACCGCTTCGTCGGGCGGGACGGGCGCGTGCTGTACGTCGGCAAGGCGCGCGACCTCCGCGCCCGGGTGAAGTCCTACTTCTACGGGGACGAGCGCAAGAAGATCGAGGGTCTGCTCGGGGAGGTCCGTCGCGTCGACGGCGAGGAGACGCCCGGCGGGGAGCTCGAGGCCCTCGTCCTCGAGGCTCGCCTGATCCGGCAGCACGAACCGAAGTACAACCGCCGGGGCAAGACGTGGCGCCGGTTCGCCTACCTGAAGGTCGATCGATCCGAGGCGTACCCGCGCCTGAAGGTCGTCTTCCGCGTCGGCGCGGGAGACGACTGCGCGTACGTCGGACCGTTCTCCGGCAGCAGGGCGGCGCGTCAGGCCAAGGAGGCGCTCGAGGACGTCGTCCCGATCCGCCGATGCACGCGCGCGATGGGGACGCGGACCAGGTTCGCCCCCTGCGCCCTCGCAGACCTCGGCCGCTGCCCGGCCCCGTGCGACGGTCGGATCGAGCCCGAGCGCTACGGAGAGCTCGTCCGGGATCTCCTCTCCTCCCTCGAGGCCCCGGACGGGCTCCTCGCCGCGCTCGAGCAGAAGATGCAACGCCTCGCCGAGGCCGAGCGGTTCGAGGAGGCGGCGTCCGCGAGGGACCGGCTCCGGACCCTGGCGACCGCCCTCCAACGGGCGCGGCAGGACGCATGGCTGCTCGGGGCCGGCCGCCTCGAGCTCGTAGCGGACGGCGGTCGACGGCTCCTCTTCGTCGGCGGCGCGCTCGCGCGGACCGGCGAGGCCGCGGAGCCGATCCCGCTCCCCTGCCCGCGCGAGCGCGCCGACGAGCTCTCCGCGGTCCGCTCGTGGCTCGCCCGCAACCCGGTCCGACTCGTCGGGTGCGACGAGCCGCTCGCGGAGCCGGTCGACGGCGGCGCCAGCCTCGCCCGCATCGTCCGCTGGTCCCGGGACCCCGAGCGAGCCGCCACCCGCCGCCGCTAGGCTCGGCCGCCGCCGGGCCGGATCCGGGCCCCGGATAGACTGGCTGGCATGGAGCGCGCCGTGATCCTCGAGGGTGCGCGGACGCCGATCGGGAGGTTCCTCGGCTCGTTCGCCGAGACCACCACCGTGGAGTTGGGCACGATCGCGGCCGCGGAGGCGATGCGTCGTGCGGCGATCGACCCCGATCAGGTCGATCAGACGATCGTCGGTCACGCCCGCCAGGCGGGGAACGGCCCCAACCCGGCCCGGCAGGTGAGCGTCCGAGCCGGCGTCCCCCAGGAGGTCTCCGCGTTCACGGTCAACATCGCCTGCGGCTCCGGCCTCAAGGCCGCCCAGCTCGGCGCGCAGCAGATCGCCCTCGGCGACGCCGAGGTCGTCCTCGCTGGCGGCATGGAGAACATGACGCGCGTGCCGTTCCTGCTCGATCGGATGCGGACCGGCTACCGGATCGGAGACGCCACGGTCCACGACGCGATGTACCGGGACGGGCTGCTCGATCCGCTGTGCGGCCTGGTGATGGGCGAGACCGCCGAGAACCTCGTCGACCGCTACGACATCTCCCGAGCGGAGCAAGACGCGTTCGCCGTGGGATCCCAGGAGAAGGCGGCGAGCGGACGCGCGGCACGGGGCGAGGAGATCGTCCCGGTCGAGGCAACGGATCCCGCGGGGAAGGGCACGGTCTCGGTCACCGCGGATGAACACCCTCGTCCCGACACGACCCTCGAGGGCCTGGCGAAGCTGCCTCCCGTCTTCCGGGAGGGCGGGTCCGTCACGGCCGGCAACGCGGCCGGGATCACGGACGGTGCCGCCGCGATCGTCCTGATGGCCGAGTCGCGGGCGCTCGCCGAGGGACGGGAGCCCCTCGCGCGGATCGTGGGGATGAGCTGGGCCGGGGTGCCGCCGGAGATCATGGGCATCGGTCCCGTCCCCGCCACGGAGCGCGTCCTCGAGCGGACCGGGCTCTCCCTCGGCGACATCGACCTGATCGAGCTGAACGAGGCCTTCGCTGCGCAGGTGATCGCCTGCGAGCGGGAGCTGAAGTTCGATCGGGATCGGCTGAACCTCCTCGGCGGGGGCATCTCGATCGGCCACCCGATCGGGATGAGCGGCGCGCGGATCCTCCTGTCGCTCGCGTACCAGATGCGGGCCCGCGGGGCGGCCTTGGGACTCGCGACGCTGTGCATCTCCGGCGGGCAGGGGCTCGCCGTCGTCCTCGAAAGGGCCTGACATGACCGTGCATGCCGTCGTCCTGATCCAGTGCGAGATCGACGAGATCCCGGAGGCCGCCCAGGCGATCGCCGAGATCGGCGGCGTCTCCGAGGTCTATTCGGTCGCCGGCGAGGTCGATCTCGTGGCGATCGTCCGCGTCGAGGAGCACGACGACCTCGCGTCGGTGATCCCGGGCGGGATCGCGAAGGTGGACGGCGTGGAGCGGACCGAGACGCTGATCGCGTTCCAGGTGTACTCGAAGCACGATCTCGAGCGGATGTTCTCGATCGGGTTCGAGGAGGGCTAGGTCCCGTCGGGGGTCGCGCCCGACGGATCGCCGGCGACGCCCGCCCATGCGATCGCGACCGGGACCGAGGTCCGACCCCACTCGGTGAGGTCGTCGCTGGATCGCGGCCGGTACTTGTCGACGACCACGCGTCGGGCCAGGGCGTCCTCGTCCGGATCCGTCACGAGACGCGCGGTCGTGGTCCTGCGCTCCCCGCCGATCTCCAGCACGACGGTCGGGGAGGCCGTGAGGTTCTTCACCCAGTCGGAGCGATCCCCGCCGCCGGAGAGCAGGTAGGCGACGTCGTCGTGGAGCGCGAACCAGATCTCGATCCGGTGCGGCGATCCGGTCCGGCGCCCGGTCGTGGTCAGGTAGGCGAAGTCCTGGTCGATGGAGCCCCGGGCATCGGTCACAGCACCGCCCACAGGACGAGGCCGACGATCACGAGCAGGGCGACGCCCGCCACGATCAGATCCGCCTTCTTCACCTTGCCGGGCTGCATCGCGTTGAACCCCATCGGCCGCTCCTCGGTCTAGCCCTCGATCCGGTAGTACTCGCGGAACTTCTCCGGCGACAACCAGTGGATGTGCTGGCGCACGGTCGAGGCGTAGGTCCGCGCCTCCGCGCCGTCGTGGCACGCCCGCTCGGAGACGACCGCTCCGTTCGGATCGAGGATCGCGACGCGCCACGCGCCCTCGCCGCCGCGGATCTCGACGCCGAACCCGTTCTCCTCCGCCTGCGCGCCACTCATCCCTCAGCCCTGCTGGACGAGGTTCCGCCGGAGCTTCCCGAGCTGGGCGGTGAGCTCCCCCAGCACGGTGTGCTCGTCGAGCGTGAACGCCGGCTGCAGCGACGCGATGCGTTCGAGCGCCCGTTCGAGCTCGGTCCCGACGCGCTCGGCCTGCCGGAGCGACTCGACGAGCACGGCGGCGTAGTCCGCGTTGAACGGCTGGCCGTCCCAGGGACACTCCCCCCCGAGCGCGATCACCTGTTCCGCGAAGAACTCCCGGCCGTCGCGCTTGCAGGTCCCCTTGATCTTCACACGCGCTCCTTCTCGGTCACGAGCTCCAACACGCGGTCTGCGAGCTCGAACGGATCCACGGGCTTCACGAACCACGCATCGGCGCCCGACCATCGGGCGAGCCAGGCGTCGTGCTTGCGCTCCAGCAGGATCACGATGATCCCGCCGTAGGGCTCCAGGTCGTCGCGGAGCGTCCGGGCGAGCCCGAAGGCGCCGGCGCGCGACGCGATCTCGTCAGCGACGATCACGTCGGGGTGATCGCGTCGCGCGGCGATCGCGCCGAGCTCTCCGTTGCGTGCCGCGCGGAAGCTGAGCTCCTCGCCCAGGCGGCGCTCGATGCTCCGCACGGCGAGGGCCATCAGCTCGCGGGAACGCTCGTCCGTCGAGACCAGGAGGACGTCCATCGGGCGCGATGCTACCCCGTCGCGCGCCGCGCGCGGTCGCCGACGACCGCGGGCGGGGGGCTAGTAGGCTCGGGCGCGCCGCCGGCCCGTGCCCCGCGCGACCGGCGAACGCGGATCGACACGTCGGAGTCGGAGCCGGGGGGGACGCATGGAAGGCCTGGGCAAGGCGGCGGTCGCGGAGTTCGTGGCGACGTTCGCGCTGATCTTCATCGGCGCCGGGGCGGTGATCCTCTCGGTCGACGGACAGCTGGACCTCGTGGGCGTGGCGTTCGCCCATGGGCTCGTGCTGGCGATCATGGTCTCCGTCATCGGGCACGTGTCCGGCGGCCACGTGAACCCCGCGGTCACGATCGCGCTGTGGTCGGCCGGCAAGGTCTCGACCGTGCGCGGCGCCGTCTACGTCGTGGCGCAGCTCCTCGGCGCCGTCGTCGGGGCGCTGCTCCTGCGGTACGTGGTCGGCACCGAGCTGTTCGACAACGGCGGCGGGGGGGCGCCGGCCCTGGGCCAGGGCGTCGACGTGGGCCGGGGCATCGTGATCGAGGCGATCCTCACGTTCTTCCTGGTGTTCGCCGTGTTCGGGACCGCCGTCGACGACCGGGGACCCTGGAGCAAGACCGCCGGCTTCACGATCGGGCTCGTGATCGCGTTCGACATCCTGGCGTTCGGCCCGTACACGGGTGCCGCGATGAACCCCGCTCGATGGCTCGGCCCCGCGCTCGTGGAGGGCCAGTGGAACGACGCGATCGCCTGGATCGTCGGGCCGATCGCCGGCGGCATCATCGGCGGGGTCCTGTACACGATGGTCTTCCTCCGCGGCAAGGACCGGGTCACGCCATAGGCGCCGGTGGGTACCCTGAGGCGGCCATGGTCGCCGACGTCTACCTCGACGCGGCCTCCGCGACGCCGCTCCTGCCCGAGGCGAGAGACGCGATCATCGAGGCTCTCGATCGGTTCGGGGATCCCCTCTCGATCCACGGGCCCGCGAGGACCGCTCGCGCCCACCTGGAGGAAGCCCGCGCGTCGGTCGCGGGCGCGATCGGCGCCCAGCCGGACGAGATCGCCTTCACGTCGGGCGGGACGGAGTCGATCGCGCTCGCCGTCCGGGGCGGCGCGCACGCGATCCGGGAGCTCGGGTCGCGGATCGTCGTGGGCGCGATCGAGCACCCCGCCGTCGGCGGCGCCGCGCAGACGCTCGCCGCCGACGGCGTCGACGTGGTCACCGTGCCGGTCGATCCCGACGGCCGGATCGACCTCGACCGCTTCGCGGTCGAGGTCCGCACGCCGGGCACGCTCCTCGCGTCGGTTCAGCACGCGAACCACGAGGTCGGCACGATCCAGCAGGTCGCGGAGGCCGCCCGCCTCGCGCGAGAGGCGGGCGTCCGCTTCCACACCGACGCGTGCCAAACGGTGGGGCGTCTCCCCGTGGACGTCGCGACGCTGGACGTGGACCTCCTCTCGCTGTCCGCGCACAAGTTCGGAGGCCCGCCGGGCGCGGGGGCGCTCTACGTCCGTCGGGGCGTCGCCATCGTCCCGTCGCCGCGCGGCGACGACCGGGAGCGCAAGCGCCGGGCCGGGATGGAGAACACGCCCGGCATCGCCGGGATGGCCGCGGCGATCGTGGCCTCGCTCCGCACGATGGCGGACCGGGCCGCCGCGCACTGGGCGTCGACGGCTCGGCTCCGCGAGCGGATCGCCGCCGAGGTGCCGGGGGCCACCGTCCACGGGCATCCGACCCACCGCGCCCCGCACCTCGTGGGGTTCAGCGTCGCGGGGCTCGACGCCGCCACGCTTCTGATGGCCCTGGACGATCGCGGCTTCCACATGGGCGCCGGCTCGCTGTGCAGCGGTCGCCCCGAGGACCCCTCGCCGGTCCTCGAGCAGCTCGGCCATCCCCGGACCACCGGCTTCCGCGTGAGCCTCGGGTTGGACGCCGTCGCTGAGCAGCTCGACGCGCTGGTCGACGTGCTGGCGGAGACCGCTCGATCGCTGCAGCGCGTGGAGTCGGCCTCCTCCGAGGCCCTGGCCAGGTTCGGTCCACCCCGGGTCCTGAAGCCCGGGTCCTGAAGCCGCCCGCCTACTCGACGGTCCAGGTGTCGCCCGAACCGAGCAGCTGCTGGAGGTCGCCCTTCCCCAGCCGCTCGGTCGCGGCCTGGAGCTGGTGTTGGATCGCCTGCCCGTAGACGGGCCGCTCGACTTCGCGGAAGACCCCGATGCACGAGGGCTCGTCCGGACCGCGCGCGAGCTGCGAAAGCGCGAACGCGAGCGACGGCCGGCCGTGCGGGTCGTGGATCACGATGCTCGCGGGGTCGGTCTCCGCCGTGGGAGCGATCTCGTACCGGCCGTTCTCCCCCACCCGGACGCAGCGGTTCCCCTCGTCGAACACGATCTGCTGCCCGTCCTCGAGCCGGATCTGGTTGTGCTTGCCCTGCGCCTTCTCGCGCAGGAGGTCGAACGCGCCGTCGTTGAACACGTTGCAGTTCTGGTAGATCTCGACGAAGGCCGTCCCCTGGTGCCGGGCGGCGCGGCGCAGCACCTCGGTCAGGTGCTGGCGGTCGTTGTCGATCGTCCGGGCCACGAACGTCGCCTCCACGCCGAGCGCCGCCGCGATCGGGTTGAACGGATGGTCGACGGAGCCGAAGGGCGTGGACTTCGTGACCTTGCCCTCCTCGGACGTCGGCGAGTACTGGCCCTTCGTCAGCCCGTAGATCTGGTTGTTGAACAACAGGATCTTGATGTTCACGTTTCGCCGGAGCGCGTGGATCAGGTGGTTGCCGCCGATCGACAGCCCGTCCCCGTCACCGGTGACGACCCACACGGACAGCTCGGGATCGGCCACGGCGATACCGGTTGCGAGCGCGGGCGCCCGCCCGTGGATCCCGTGCAACCCGTAGGTGTCCATGTAGTAGGTGAACCGTCCGCTACAGCCGATCCCCGACACGAACACGGTCTTGTGCGGCTCGATCCCGAGCTCGGGCATGAAACCCTGCACGGCGGCGAGGATCGCGTAGTCCCCGCACCCCGGGCACCAGCGCGGCTCCTGGTCGGACGTGAAGTCCTTCTTGGTCAAGGCGGCGGACCGGTCGGGCGCCGACGGGCCGTTCTGCATCACGTCACTCATCGAGGACCCTCGAGATCTCGTGCTCCAGCTCCTCGGCGAAGATCGGCAGCCCCTGCACCTTCGAGTAACTCTGGGCGTCCACGAGGAACCGCGCTCGGATCAGCGTGGCGAGCTGTCCCATGTTCATCTCCGGGATCAGCACCTTCGGGTACGCGCGGACGACGTCACCGGTGTTCGCCGGGAACGGGTTCAGGTGCCGGAGGTGCGCCGACGCCACCTTCCGTCCCCTCGACCTGGCCTGGCCGACGGCAGCGGTGATCGTGCCGAGGGAGGAGCCCCAACCGAGCACCAGCAGTCCGGCGTCGCCGTCGGGATCGTCCACGTCGAGCGGGGGGATGTCGTCCGCGATCCCGTCGACCTTGGCCTGTCGGAGCCGGGTCATCAGCTCGTGGTTCGCCGCGTCGTAGCTGATGTTGCCCGTCCCGTCCTGCCGCTCGAGGCCGCCGATCCGGTGGACGAGCCCCGCCGTCCCGGGGATCGCCCATGGCCGGGCGAGCTTCTCGTCCCGCGCGTAGGGGAGGAAGTCGGGCCCGTTCGACCTGGCGAAGTTCGGGTCGATCTCGGGGAGGCTCTCCACGTCCGGGATCGGCCACGGCTCGGACGAGTTCGCGATGAACGTATCCGACAGCAGGATCACGGGCGTCCGGTACCGGACGGCGATCCGGGCGGCCTCGACGGCCGCCGTGAAGCACTCGGCGGGCGTCGACGCCGAGACGATCGGGAGCGGGGACTCGCCGTGCCGCCCGTACATCGCGAGCAGCAGGTCGGCCTGCTCGGTCTTCGTCGGCATCCCGGTGGACGGGCCCGCGCGCTGCACGTCCACGACGATCATCGGGAGCTCCATGATCACGGCGAGCCCGATCGTCTCCGCCTTGAGGTCGACGCCCGGACCGCTCGTCCCGGTGACCGCGAGCTGCCCGCTGAACGCGGCGCCCAGGGCGATGTTCGCGGCGGCGATCTCGTCCTCGGCCTGGATCGTGATCACGCCGAAGTTCTTGTGCCGCGACAACTCGTGGAGGAGCTCGGAGGCCGGCGTGATCGGGTAGCTCGCGTAGAACAAGGGGAGCCCGCTCCGCTCCGAGGCCGCGATCAGCCCCCAGGCGAGCGCCGTGGCCCCCGCGATGTTCCGGTAGGTCCCCGGCTCCTGCGGGGCCGCCTCGACCTTGTAGGACTCCGCGAACAGCTCGGTCGTCTCGCCGAAGTGGTAGCCAGCCTTGAAGGCGGCCACGTTGGCGTCGAAGATCTCCTGCCGGGACCCGAACTTCTTCTCGAGCCAGTTCAGCGTCGTGTCCGTCGGGCGCCCGAACATCCACGAGACCAGGCCGAGCGCGAACATGTTCTTCGCGCGTTCCGCCTCCTTCTTCCCGATCCCGATCCCCTCCGTCGCCCGGACCGTGATCGAGGTCATCGGCACCGCGTAGACCTGATAGCTGTCGAGCGTCCCGTCCTTCGTGGGGTCCTCCTGGTAGCCCGCCTTCTCGATGTTCCGCTGCGTGAAGGAGTCCTCGTTCAGCACGAGGACCCCTCCCTTGGCGACCTTGTCGAGGTCGGCCTTCAGCGCCGCGGGGTTCATCGCCACCAGCACGTCGGCGTGGTCGCCCGGCGTCGTGATGTCCTTCGAGGCGAACTGGATCTGGAACGCCGACACGCCGTGGACGGTCCCGGCCGGGGCGCGGATCTCCGCGGGGAAGTCCGGCAGGGTGGCCAGGTCGTTGCCGAGGACCGCGGTGGCACTGGTGAAGCGGTCCCCCGTCAGCTGCATCCCGTCGCCGGAGTCGCCCGCGAAGCGGACGACGATCTTCTGGCGATCCTGAACAGCCTTGTCCATCTGGAAAACACCCTACCGCGCGGGTTCGGCTGTGATGGACGGGGTTGGTAGTTTCTCGGGATGCGCACGCGACAGCTCGGGGCCCGGGGGCCGGAGATCACCGTGATCGGGTTCGGCGCGTGGGAGGCGGGCGGGACCCAGTGGGGACCGAACGAGTCCGACGAGTCCGTGATCGAGGCGGTCCGTGCCGCGCCCGACGCCGGGATCGGCTGGATCGACACCGCCGAGGTCTACGGCGACGGTGAGTCGGAGCGACTGGTCGGGAAGGCGGTCTCGGACCGCCGCGACGAGGTCACGATCGCCTCGAAGGTGGCGCCCTCCCCGGAGGGCAGCGGCTTCCGGCCCGACCAGGTCCGCGCCGCGTGCGACGGCAGCCTCGGTCGCCTCGGGACCGACCGGATCGACCTCTACCAGCTCCACTGGCCGGACGAGACCGGCGTGCCCGTCGAGGAGACCTGGGGCGCGATGGTCGAGCTCCTGAACGCCGGGAAGGTCCTCTCGATCGGCGTCTCGAACTTCGACCGGGAGCTGATCGAGCGCTGCCTGGCGATCCGGCACGTGGATTCGCTGCAGCCGGAGTTCTCGATGCTCGACCGGCACAACGGCGACCTGATCCGATGGTGCGGTGAGCAGGGGATCGGCGTCGTCACGTACGGCCCGCTCGCCTACGGCCTCCTGACGGGGGCGATCGACCGCGAGACGTCGTTCGCGCCCGACGACTGGCGGAGCCGCCCGCAGGACGAGGGTCCGTTCGCGGATCTGGGGAGCTCGCTGGACGTGGTGGATCGGCTCCGGCCGATGGCCGAGCGGGTCGGCTGCACGCTGGCTCAGCTCGCGCTCGCCTGGAACGTCCACCAGCCGGGCGTCACCGCGGCGATCGCGGGCAGCCGCAACGCGGCGCACGTGCGAGGGAACGCGGACGCGGGCGACGTCGAGCTCGACGACGCGACGCTCGCGGAGCTCGACGCGATCGTGGCCTAGGCTAGGCGACCGGCTCGCTCGGCAGGACGTGCCGGAGCCGGCGGGCGAGGCCCTCGAGGAGGCCCATCACGAGGGCGGGCTCGTCCTCGATCATCTCCCGCAGGGTGTGGCGGAACAGGCGGAGGACCTCGACCGGCGTCTGCGCGACGACGGAGGCCGTTCGCGCGCCGCCGTCGAGGGCGGAGAGCTCGCCGAAGAAGTCGCCGGGGACCAGCTCGCTCACCGTGCGGCCGCCGCGCGTCACGCGCGCCGCGCCGGAGAGGACCACGAACATCGCCTCACCGGCCTGTCCCTCCTCGACGACGGCGCGTCCGGGCGCGAACCCGACCACGTCGGCCTCCTCGGCGAGACGACGCAGATGCCGCTTCGAGAACCGGTCGAACAGCGGGACGGCCGCCAGGGCGGCCTCCGACCTCCGAATCGTCGCGTGCCGATCACCCGACGTCGGCGGACGCCGGGACGGGCGGATCGTCTCCGGCGTCGGGACCGCGCGCATCGCGGGAGCGTACCCGCCGCGTCGCGCGCGTGCCCGGGATGTCCCGTCGGCGGCGGTACTGTTATCGGATGGACGTGAGGACCAGGCTCGAGGAGCTCCTGGCGCAACGGATCCTCGTCCTCGAGGGACCCAAGGGCACGGCGATCCAGGCGCTCGGGCTCACCGAGGAGGACTTCCGCGGAGATCTCCTCCGTGACCACCCCCGGGACGTCCGAGGCGACAACGATCTCCTCGGCCTGACCCGGCCGGACGTCGTCGAGTCGATCCATCGCGACTACGTGGCCGCCGGCGCGTGGATCGTGAGTACGAACACGTTCAACGCGAGCCCCGTGTCGCAGGCGGAGTACGGCCTCGAGGACCTCGTGTACGGGATGAACAAGGCGGCGGCCGAGACCGCCCGCCGCGCGCTGGACGGATCCGACGACCGGTTCGTCGTCGGCTCCGTCGGCCCCACGAACCGCACCCTCTCGATCTCCCCCAAGGTCGAGGACCCCTCGTACCGGACGATCACGTTCGACGAGCTCGCCTCGGCCTACGCGGAGCAGATCCGCGGGCTCGCGGACGGCGGGGTCGACGTGCTGCAGATCGAGACGATCTTCGACACGCTGAACGCCAAGGCCGCGATCGCGGCCGCCAGGGACGTGGCGCCCGACCTGCCCCTCTGGCTCTCATTCACCGCGGTCGACCAGAGCGGTCGGAACCTCTCCGGGCAGACCGCCGAGGCGTTCTGGCTCTCGATCGAGCACGCCGAGCCCTTCATCGTCGGCGTGAACTGTTCGCTCGGTGCCGCCCAGATGCGGCCGTACCTCGAGTCTCTCTCCCGGATCGCGCCGACGTACACCGCGTGCTACCCGAACGCGGGGCTGCCCAACGCGTTCGGCCTCCACGACGAGACGCCCGAGACCACGTCCGGCTACGTCGGCGAGTTCGCGAACGCGGGCCTCGCGAACATCCTCGGGGGATGCTGCGGCACCACCCCGGAGCACATCCGGCAGATCGCGGACGCGGTCCGCGATCTGCCTCCCCGCACGGTCCCCGCGCCGGACGAGTCGTTCACGTCGTTCAGCGGTCTGGAGCCGTTCGTCGTGCGTCCCGACACCGGCTTCGTGATGGTCGGCGAGCGCCAGAACCTCACCGGCTCGAAGAGGTTCCGCCGCTTGATCGAGAGCGGAGACTTCCAGGCGGCCGTCGACATCGCGCGTGAGCAGGTCCAGAACGGCGCGAACCTGCTCGACGTGAACATGGACACCGACCTGCTGGACGGCCCGCAGGCGATGACGACCTACCTGAACCTGCTCGCGACAGAGCCCGAGGTCGCGCGGGTTCCGATCATGGTCGATTCATCGAGCTGGGACGTCATCGAGGCCGGCCTGAAGTGCGTCCAGGGCAAGGGCGTCGTGAACTCGATCAGCCTGAAGGAGGGCGAGGAGGACTTCCTCGAGAAGGCCCGGCGGGTGCAGCGCTACGGCGCGGCGGTCGTCGTGATGGCGTTCGACGAGGAGGGTCAGGCCGACACCGTGGCGCGGAAGGTCGAGATCTGCGAGCGCGCCTACGCGCTCCTGACGGAACGAGCCGGCTACGACCCGTCCGACATCATCTTCGATCCGAACATCCTGGCGATCGCCACCGGGATGGAGGAGCACGCCGACTACGCGAAGGCGTTCATCGACGCGACGCGGATCATCAAGCGGCGCTGCCCCGGCGTGAAGGTCTCCGGAGGCGTCTCGAACCTGTCGTTCGCGTTCCGCGGCAACGACGTCGTCCGCGAGGCGATGCATTCCGCGTTCCTGTACCACGCCCGGCAGGCCGGGCTGGACATGGCGATCGTGAACGCCGGACAGCTCCCGGTCTACGACGACATCCCGAAGGATCTCCTCGAACACGTCGAGGACCTGCTTTTCAACCGCCGCCCCGATGCCACCGAGCGGATGCTCACCTTCGCCCAGACCGTGCAGGGCGAGGGGATGCGGACGGAGCAGGATCTCACGTGGCGCGAGGGGTCGGTCGAGGAACGCCTCTCCCACGCCCTCGTCCACGGGATCGACGCGTTCATCGAGGAGGACGCGGAGGAGGCCCGCCAGGCCTACGAGCGCCCGCTCGAGGTGATCGAGGGGCCCCTGATGGACGGGATGCAGATCGTCGGCGACCTCTTCGGCGCGGGGAAGATGTTCCTCCCCCAGGTCGTGAAGTCCGCCCGCGCGATGAAGAAGGCCGTGGCGTACCTCGAGCCATACATGCAGGAGGAGAAGGAGCGCCTCGGGCTGGTCGGGTCCGCCCAGGGAACGATCGTGACCGCGACCGTCAAGGGCGACGTCCACGACATCGGGAAGAACATCGTCGGTGTCGTGCTGGGCTGCAACAACTATCGGGTCATCGACCTGGGCGTGATGGCACCGGCCGAGACGATCCTCGACACCGCGGAGCGCGAGGGGGCCGACGTGGTCGGCCTGTCCGGGCTGATCACGCCGTCCCTGAACGAGATGGTGCTCGTGGCCAACGAGATGCAGCGGCGCCGGATGGCGCTCCCGCTCCTGATCGGCGGCGCGACCACGTCGAAGCAGCACACGGCCGTCAAGGTCGCGCCGGCCTACGCGCAGCCGGTCGTGCACGTCGTGGACGCCTCGCGCGTCGTCGGCGTGATGAGCGCGCTCCTCGACGAGACCCGGAGGGCGAAGCTCGACACCGACAACCGGAAGGATCAGGAGCGGCTGCGGACGCTCCACGAGGAGAAGCAGAAGACGCCGCTCCTGCCCTACCGCAAGGCGCTCGAGAACCGGCTCAAGGTGGAGTGGCGCCAGGAGGACGCGCCGGCCCCACCGTTCACCGGCACGCGCACGGTCGAACCGGATCTCCCCGCGCTCCGCGACTACATCGACTGGACGTTCTTCTTCACCGCCTGGGAGCTGAAGGGGAGCTATCCGCAGATCCTCGATCACCCCCAAATGGGCGAGACCGCCCGCGAGCTCTTCCGCGTCGGTCAGGAGGTCCTCGACCGGATCGTGTCCGAGGGCCTCCTGGAGGCTCACGGGGTCTACGGCTACTTCCCGGCGCACGCCGAGGGTGACGACATCGTGACCGAGGGCGGCTACGTGTTCCATTGCCTGCGGCAGCAGACCGACCGCGGTACCGGCGAGCCGAACAAGTCGATCGCGGACCTCGTCGCGCCGCTGGAGTCGAGGGTCGAGGACCACGTCGGCGCGTTCGCCGTCTCCGCCGGCTTCGGCGCGGACGAGCTCGCCAAGGGTTACGAGGCCGAGCACGACGACTACCGGGCGATCGTGGCGAAGGCGCTCGCCGACCGCCTCGCGGAGGCGTTCGCCGAGCAGCTCCACCAGCAAGTCCGTCGCGAGTGGTACGCGCCGGACGAGCGCCTCACGAACGAGGAGCTGATCAAGGAGCGGTACCGGGGAACGCGACCGGCGTTCGGTTACCCGGCCTGCCCCGATCACAGCGAGAAGCGGACGCTCTTTGAGATGCTGAACGTCGCCGAGGCGACGGGGATCGACCTCACGACCTCGTGCGCGATGATGCCCGCGGCGAGCGTGAGCGGCCTCTACTTTGCTCATCCCGAGGCTCGCTATTTCGCGGTGGACCGCATTACCCGCGACCAAGTCGAGGACTATGCCCGCCGCAAAAAAATCCCCGTCGCGGAGGCCGAACGCTGGCTGCAGCCTAACCTGGGATACGATCCATAAGTTAGAATGGTCCCCTTGCCACGCGGACTATTCCGGCGGTTTATATGACTGCCGATCCCTTTCATTGCCACGATGATCCATGAGCTTATTCGCCTCTCTGGACTAC
>DASUPO010000033.1:0-20474 GCA_036281075.1 Actinomycetota bacterium
TACTACGCGACGACGCACGTCGAGGAGCTGGACGATGGCGGGCTGAACGTGACGCTGCCCGCCCGTCAGCTGGGGTGGGTGGCGCGGTTGCTGCTCCGTGTCGGGGACGACGCCGAGGTCGTCGAACCGCTCGAGCTGCGCGACGACGTCCGCCTCCTCGCGCGCGAGACGCTCGCGCGGTACGGCCACAAGGCCTAGTCAGACGGGGCTAGCCCCGACGAGGCTCGCCAGCCTCAAGGCGGTTCTCCACCGGGCCGATAGCTGTCGTGAGATGACCACGATCCGAACCACGTGCCCCCGATGCGGCGAGGTCGACATGGGCCCCGAGGCGATCTCCCTGTCCGTCCGCTCCAGCGGACGGGAAGGGAGCTATCGCTTCACGTGCCCCCGTTGCGACGACGCCGTCGAGAAGCGGGCGGACCGGAAGATCGTGGCCCTGCTGGTCTCCGCTGGCGTGGACCTCGAGCCCAAGGGTGGCGCGGACCACGGTGACACCCTCTTCGATCAGGATCCGCGGGAGGTCTCCGAACCCCTCGAACAGGCGCCGTTCGGTCCAACGTTCACGATCGACGACGTGATCGAGTTCCACTTCCTCCTGGAGGACGACGCGTACCTCCGGGAGTTCCTCGCCGGCTCCGACGGTTCGTAGCCCGGACCGCCCGGTAGCATCCTCCGCGTGGAGCCCTGGCTGGTCGTGTGGCTCGTGAACGGCCTCGTCTCGATCGGCGTGCTCCTCGTCCTGCTCGCCTTCCTGATCCGCCACGTGATCCTGCTCGGACGCACGGCGCGACGGATGCAGGAGGAGCTGCAGCCGATCGCGGACGAGCTCGCGGCGAGCTCGGCGCGAGCCGCCGACACGGCCGGGCGCTTCTCGGACCGAGCCGCCGGCACCGCCCGTCGTCAGGGCCGCCGATAGAATCGCAGCGGGGCATGCCCCGAACGCGATGCTCAACGTAGGACCCCTCGAGCTGCTCGTCGTCCTCGCCGTGGCGTTGATCGTGGTGGGGCCCGAACGGCTGCCCGAGCTCGCGCGATCCGTCGGTCGCGCGCTCCGCCAGTTCCGCGAGGTGCAGGACGAGGTCCGCGACATGGTCTCGTCCGGCATGGACGACGAGATGCGCGAGACGGCCTCGGAGTTCCGGAAGGCGGCCGGGACCGCGAAGCGCGCTACCGACGTGAGGGGCGCGGTCCGGCGTGCGGAGCGTTCGATCCGGGAAGAGACGACCGCTCCGCCCCCGAGGCCGCGACCGTCCGGCGGCCGGCCGTCGACGCCCGCGCCGCGCGACGACGGGGAGGCGAACGCGCCGGCAGATCCAGACGCCGAGGACCCGCCCGCGGAGCCGCTCGCGACCGAGGAGCCGCCCGCGGAGCCGCTCGCGACCGACGACCCGCCGCAGCCATGAAGGCCGCCTCGCGATGGCGCCGGAAAGGCCCCGACGAGCCCAAGGGAACGATGTCCCTGGTCGACCACCTGAAGGAGCTGCGGCATCGGCTCCTGATCTGCGTCTGGGCTCTCGTCGGCGGATCCGTGATCGGGTTCATCCTCTACGAACCGGCGATGCGTCTGATCCAGGAGCCCTACTGCGACTTCCTCCTCGAGAACCCCGACAAGGCTCCCTTCGAGAGCGAAGGCTGCTCGCTCATCTTCCTCGGCGCCGTCGACGGCTTCCTGATCACGGTGAAGGTGATCGTCTTCCTCGCGCTCGTCGTCGCGCTGCCGGTGCTCCTCTACCAGCTGTGGGCGTTCATCGTCCCCGGGCTGACGAGCCGGGAGCGTCGTTGGGCCCTGCCGTTCGTCGCGCTCTCCGTCGTCCTGTTCCTCCTCGGCGGGTTCTTCGCGTATCTCACGCTCCCGAAGGCCCTCGGGTTCCTGTTGAGCGTCGGCGGGGACTTCGTCAGCCCCCTGCTCACGGTCGACAAGTACGTCGGGTTCGTGATCTTCACGATCTTGGCGTTCGGTCTCGCGTTCGAGTTCCCGATCCTGCTCATCTCACTCTCGGCGGCGGGCGTCCTGTCGACCGACGTGATGCGCCGGTACCGGCGCCAGGTGATCCTCGGCCTCTCGATCTTCGCGGCCGTGATCACGCCGAGCCCCGATCCGATCTCGATGTTGGCGCTCCTGATCCCCCTCTACCTCTTCTACGAGGGAGCTATCATCGTCAGCCGTTTGCTGAAGCGATAGGAACGATCGGAAGACCGATGGCGATCAAGGGCAAGGGACGGACGAAGGCGCGGCAACCGGTGCGAGCGCCCAGGCGGGAGCCGGTGCCCGTCCCGGTGCCGCTCGTGCGGCGCCGATGGGTGCAGCTGACGGCGGCCTTCGTCGCTGGCCTGCTCATCTTCATGGGCGGGGTCTGGCTGACGAACGGGCTGCGGGACCAGGACGAAGCCGAGCGCTCGACCCAGCAGGAGCTGGAGCGCCGTCGCGCGGGGTCGGCGTGGCAGACGCTGGTCGAGAGCGAGGTGGGGAAGCTGGGGGAGGTCTCGTTCGAGGCGCCCCCCGCGATCCTCGCGAACCTGGGCGCGACGCTCGACGGGCTGGCCGAACGGACGCCGGGGGAGGCGGCGCCCACGCTGCGGCGCATCGCCGCGGACACGAAGCAGGTGCAGGACGCGGTCGAGGGCTTCGCGCTGGCCAGCCAGGTCGGCGGCAAGGGGTTCACGCCCGGGGAGGTGCTGCGGTACCTCTCGGCGCGGGACGAGCTGGTGACCGCCCTGAACCTCTACCGGGAGGCGGCCGCGCTCGGCATGGCGGCCTCGCGCCTCGACGTCGAGGATCGAGCGCCGGTGCTGGCGCAGGCGCGGGAACTGACCGCGCTGGCCCAGGCGGCGCTCGCGCGCTTCCAGCTCCATCAGATCGAGGCGCTGAACGCCGCGGGGATCCAGCCCCAGCAGCCGGGGATCCCGGGGCTCCCCGGCTCGTAGCCGGATGGGCGACGCCCCGGACGTGGTGGTGGTCGCGAATCCCACCGCGGGGCACGGCCGGGCCGGCCGGCTGATCGGCAAGGTCACCCAGTCGCTTCACCGGCTCCGGATCTCGCACGACATCCGCGTCTCGGAGTCGGGACCGGACCTGGAGCGGATCGCGCGGGAGGCCGGCGAGGGCGGCGCGGGGATCGTGGCCGTCCTCGGCGGGGACGGATCGGTCTCGCTGGCCGCGAACGGTCTGCTCGGCACGGGAGCGACGCTCGCGGTCCTGCCGGCCGGGACGGGCGACGACTTCGCCAAGGCGATCGGCGCGGGCAAGCTCGACGCCGCGATCGAGCTGCTCGCCCACCCCGAGACGATCGACCTCGACGCGATCGAGGTCACCACCGGAGCCGCGCGGCGCCACTTCCTCAACATCGCGGGGGCGGGCTTCGACTCGGAGGTCAACGAGACCGCGAACGGCATGACAAGGAAGCTCGGCGCGACCGGAACCTACGTGGTCGCGCTCGTGCGGACGCTCAGGAGGTTCTCGCCGGCGTCGTTCACGATCCGGATCGACGACGAGCGTCTCGAGCTCGACGCGATGCTCGTGGAGATCGGCAACGGTCGCTGGACGGGCGGCGGCATGCGGGTCCTGCCGAACGCCGTGATGAACGACGGTCTGCTGGACGTCTGCATCGTCGAGTCGCTGTCGAAGGGGGCATTCCTCCGCGCGTTCCCGCGCGTGTTCATCGGCTCGCACACGACGCATCCGAAGGTCCGGATGCGGACCGGGACCCGCGTGAAGGTCGAGGCGAACCGACGGGTTCTCGTGTACGCGGACGGCGAGATGGTCGGGCCCCTGCCGGCGATCTTCGAGATCCGACCGGGGTCGCTGCCCGTGGTGGTCGGGCCGGCGGCCAAGGCCGTACGGTGAGGACATGACCACCGGACTGTTGCTGATCCACGCCTTCCCGATCGACGCACGGATGTGGGAGCCGCAGTTGGGCGCGTTCGGCGCTCGACTGCCGGTCGTCGCCCCGCACCTCCCAGGGTTCGGCGGCATCCCCGGCCCCGAGGTCCTGACGATGGCCGACGCGGCGGCGCACTGCGTTCGGTCGCTCGACGACGCGGGCGTCGACAGGGCGGTCGTGTGCGGACTCTCCATGGGCGGCTACGTCGCGCTCGAGCTCTGGCGGAGCGCCCGGCCGCGCGTCGCCGGGCTCGTGCTCGCGAACACGCGGGCCGAGCCCGATGCGCCGGAAGGCGCCGAGGGCCGGCGGGCGCTGGCGGAGCGTCTGCGCGCGGAGGGCAACGGGTTCCTCGTCGAGCAGCCGCCGCCGCTCCTGTCCGAGGACGCGCCGCCGCAGCTCTGGGAGCGCGTGAAGGGGATGATCGCGGACCAGCCGGCCTCCGCGATCGCGGCGGCTGCCCTCGGCATGGCGGAGCGCCCGGACTCGGTACCCGACCTGCCGGGGATCGACGTGCCCACCCTCGTCATCACCGGCACGGGGGACACGCTGATCCCGCCGGAGGTCACCGCGGGGATCGCGGACCGCATCCCGGGGGCCGAGCTCGTCAGGATCGAGGGGGCCGGGCACCTGTCCAACCTCGAGGCGGCGGAGGCGTTCGACGCCGCCGTCGACGCCCTGGCCACGACGACCCAGGCGTAGACGGCCAGCCCGGTCCGCCGGGCGCGCCGGGTGCCGCCCGTACACTGGCCGCACCGTGACCGAACCCGACGATTTCGCACGCCGCTTCCCGTTCGAGCTGGACCCGTTCCAGCGAGACGCGATCGACGCCGTCCACCGAGGGATGTCGACGCTCGTGGCGGCGCCGACCGGCGCCGGCAAGACCGTCGTCGCCGAGTACGCGATCGAGCTGGCGCTCGATCGCGGCGGCAAGGCCTTCTACACGACCCCCCTGAAGGCGCTGTCGAACCAGAAGTTCGGTGACCTCGTGGCGATCCACGGGGCCGGCACGGTCGGGCTGCTGACCGGGGACAACTCGATCAACCCCGACGCGCCGGTCGTCGTGATGACCACCGAGGTCCTCCGGAACATGCTGTACGAGCGCTCGTCCACGCTCACCGGGCTCCTGTCCGTCGTGATGGACGAGGTGCACTACCTGCAGGACCCCTACCGTGGCGCCGTCTGGGAGGAGGTGCTGATCCACCTGCCGGGCTCGGTGAGCGTCGTGGCCCTGTCCGCCACGATCTCGAACGCCGAGGAGTTCGGCGACTGGATCACGACGCTCCGTGGTGACACGCGCGTCGTGATCGAGGAGCGCCGGCCCGTGCCCCTCGAGCATCACTACCTGGTCGGGTCGAGGCTGCATCCGATGCACGTCGAGCAGGACGGGGTGCTCCTGCCGAACCCGTACGTCGTCTCGCTCGACCAGCACGAGCTCAAGACGAAGACGTACTACCGGCGAGGCTCCGGGCTGCCGCAACACCAGCGGATCCCGCGTCCCCGCGAGGGCCACCGCCGCGTGTACGTCCCCCGCCGGGAAGAGGTCGTCGAGGTCCTCGAGCGAGAGCGCATGCTGCCCGCGATCTACTTCGTCTTCAGCCGCTCGGGCTGCGACAAGAGCGTCCGGTGGCTGCGGGAGGCGGGGGTCCGCCTCACGACGCGCGAGGAAGCCGCGGCGATCCGGGACCGGGTCGAGGCGCGCGCGGCGTGGGTGAACACGGAGGACCTCGTCAGCCTCGGCTACGAAGAGTTCCTCGAGTCCCTGGTCACCGGCGTGGCCTCGCACCACGCCGGGATGCTGCCCCTGTTCAAGGAGACGGTCGAGGAGCTGTTCCGAGACGGGCTCGTGAAGGTGGTCTTCGCGACCGAGACGCTCTCGCTCGGGATCAACATGCCCGCGAAGAGCGTCGTGATCGAGGACCTGTGGAAGTTCCAGGGCGAGCGGCACGAGCTCGTGACCCCGGGGGAGTACACGCAGCTGACGGGTCGGGCCGGCCGACGGGGCATCGACGCGCTCGGACACGCCGTCGTCGTCTATCAGCGGCAGGTGCCGTTCGAGCGTGTGGCGGGGCTCGCTGCGACGCGGACGTACGACCTCGCGTCCTCGTTCCGGCCGTCCTACAACATGGCGGTGAACCTCGTGCGGAACTACACGCCGGAACAGGCTCATCACCTCCTGAACTCATCGTTCGCGCAGTTCCTCGCCGACCGAGGCGTCGTGGCGCTCGAGCGCTCGCGCCAGCAGGACCTCGCGACCCTCGAGGGCTACCGGAAGAACCTCGCATGTCACCTGGGCGACTTCGAGGAGTATTGGGGGTACCTGGAGCGCGCACGGCGGCTCCGCGAGGAGGACCGCCGCGCCCGCGATCAGGGTCGGCGCGATGACGTCCGGGAGCGCGTGGCCCGGCTGCGGCCGGGCGACGTCGTGTGGGTGCCGCGAGCCCGCCGGCGCGGCCTCGCGGTCGTCGTCTCGTCCCGCGACGGCAAGCCAACGGTGCTGACGCAGGATCGCAAGCCCTTCCGGCTGACCGGCCGGGACTTCGAAGACCCGCCCGAGGTCCTCACCAGGATCCCGCTGCCGAAGTCCGGCAGCGTGCGCAACCCCCGGTTCCGTCGCGACGTCGCGTCGAGGCTCGTTGCACTCGACGTGAAGACCGGCGGCCGACGGCAGCGACAGACGAGCCCGAAGGTGGAACGGGAGGCCGCACGGCTCGAGGCCCTGGCCCGTGCGCATCCTTGCCGCGCGTGCCCCGAGCGTTCGAAGCACGAGCGCTGGGCGTCGCGAGTGAGCGAGCTCGAGCGCCGGCTGGGCGGGGTGGAGCGGCGGATCCGTGTCCGGACCGAGACGCTCGCCCGTCAGTTCGATCGCGTCCTGAGCGTCCTGCGGGATCTCGGCTACGTGGAGGGATGGTCGCTCACGACGAAGGGACGCACCCTCACCAGGATCTACGGGGAGGGGGACCTCCTGGTCGGCGAGGCCCTGGCCGCCGGGCTGCTGGACGATCTGGAGCCGTCCGAGGTGGTCGCCCTCCTCTCGGCCGTGATCTACGAGGGGCGCGAACGCGTCCCGCTGTCGGGCGAGATGCCGACCGCGGAGACGAAGGAGCGATCCGAGCGGCTGCAGCGCCTGTGGCGGCGGATCCGACGCACCGAGGACGAACACCAGGTGCAGCTCTGTCGCGAGCTGGAGCCGGGCTTCGCCACGCCGATCCACCACTGGGCCGAGGGCGAGGCGCTCGATGACATCCTCGGCGAGACCGAGATGGCGCCCGGCGACTTCGTCCGCAACTGCAAGCAGCTCGTCGATCTCCTCCGGCAGGTCGAGGAGGTGGCGCCGCCCGGAACCGCCGCCGGGGTGCGCGCAGGCCGGGAGGCGATCCTCCGCGGCGTCGTCGCCTACACGGGCGTGTAGCTACGATTCCGCCGTGGGATGGCGATGAGCAGCCCGTTCGGAACGATCGCGGTGATCGCCGATCCCCGGGCGGGCGTGATCGACCAGCTCCCCGCCCTCGAGCGCGCCCTCGACGCGCGTGGGCTCAAGCACCGGACGCTCGTCGCGAACGGGGCCGATCCCACCGCCCTCGCGGCGGGCGCGCTGGAGGAGGGGTTCCGATACCTGGTCGCGGTCGGCGACGACGCGACCGTCCAGGACGTGGTCAACGGGATGTTCCGCGACGGCCGGGCGATCCGCGAGGAGCCCGTGCTGGGCGTGGTCGCGGCCGGGAGCGGGTGCGACCTGATCCGGAGCTTCGGCGTGCCCGGCGACACGGAGGCGGCCGCCGCGCACCTCGCCGGGGAGAACACGTACGGGCTCGACCTGATGAAGATCTCCGCGACCGGCCCCGACGGCGATCGCCGAACGCGTTTCGGACACAACCTGGCGCAGGTCGGCATGGGCGCCCAACAGGTGGCCTGCGAGACCGGGGCGCCGGCCTGGCTCGGCGGCTCGCGCCGGTTCTACGGCTTCTGGTGCGGCTACCTGAAGACGAAGCCCTCACGGTTCACGGTCGAGCACGACACCCGCACCTGGCAGGGAACGGCCTGGAACGTCGTGGTCGCGAACGCGCAGTTCACCGGCGGCGGGCTGCGGCTCTCGCCGAGGTCCTTCCCGGGGGACGGCGTCCTCGACGCGCTCGTGTTCACTGGGCCGCGGTCCAACGCGTACACGCAACTGCCTCGATTGTTCCGTCACGGTGATCACGTGCCGGATCCGCACATCCAGGAGCTGAAGGCGAAGATCCGCTTCGAGGTCCTCGCCGAGCGTCCGATGCCGGTGCTCGCGGACGGCGTCGCGCTCGGCACGACGCCCGTCACGTTCCAGATCGTGCCGCGAGCGATCCTCTTCAAGCTATGAACGCGCCCCACCTCGATCGCATGGCCCGCGCGGAACGGGAGGCCGGCGCGCGGGGACTGGACGCGCTCGTGATCTCGCCGTCCCCGGACCTCGCGTATCTCACGGGCTACGACCCGATGCCGCTGGAGCGCCCCACCCTCCTCCTGCTCCGCCCCGGCCGCGAGCCGGTCATGCTCGTCCCTGCGCTCGAGGCGGCGCCGGCGGCGGCCTCGCCGGTGGGCGGTCACCTCGAGCTCGTGCCTTGGAACGACGGGTCGGACCCGTACGAGGCCGCCGGGCGCCTGCTGGCCGGCGCGGCACGGGTCGCGGTCGCCGACCGGCTGTGGTCGAGCCACCTGCTGGGCCTCCAGCGGGCGCTGCCGGAGACCGGCTTCACGGCGGCCGGGGCGATCATGGGGCGCCTGCGCGCCGTGAAGGACGGCCACGAGCTCGAGGCGATGCGCCGCGCCGGCCGGGCCGCGGACGAGTCGTTCCGGCAGATCCTCGAGCTGTCGTTCCAGGGACGCAGCGAGGTGGACGTGGCACAGGACCTCGCCGACCTCCTGGTTCGGAACGGCCACGCCCGCGCGGAGTTCACGATCGTCGCCAGCGGCCCGAACGCCGCCTCGCCGCATCACGAGCCCGGCGGGCGGACGATCCTGCCGCGCGACGCCGTCGTGATGGACTTCGGCGGCGAGCTCGGCGGGTACTTCAGCGATACGACCCGGACCGTGGTGGTCGTGGAGCCCCCGGACGGCTTCGAACCCGCCTACGACGTCGTCCGGGATGCGCAGGCGGCGGCCGTCGATGCCGTGCGTCCGGGGATCGAGACGCAGGACCTCGACCGGATCGCGCGGTCCGCGATCGAGGGCGCCGGCTACGGCGAGCGCTTCATCCACCGGACCGGTCACGGGATCGGGCTCGAGGTGCACGAGCCGCCCTACCTCGTGGAGGGCGACCGCACCGTCCTGGAGCCGGGCATGACGTTCTCGGTAGAGCCCGGCGTCTACCTGGACGGCCGGTTCGGGATCCGGATCGAGGACATCGTGGTGGTCACCGAGGACGGCGTCGAGCGCTTGAACCGCAGCGCCCGGGACCTGCGCGTGGTCGCCTGACCGAGCCGGACGCTCTCGGGTGATCCTTCCGGCAGGGCGGTGCGAATAGGGCGGAGACGCTCGAACGCGTCACCCCGACCGGAGGTGAAGACCCGGCCGTGACGATGGACACGAGGGAGTTCGATCTCGACAGGTACCTGCGCGCGTCCAGGCGCGTCGACCTGTCGTCGGTGGAGTGGGATCGGATCGGCGAGCATCCCGTGACGAGGGATGAAGCGCGCTGCCTCGCGTACATGATGGACATCGAGTCCCACACGGTCGTGTTCCTCCGCGACCTCCTCGCGACCCGCGCGTCCTTCGATCCGGAGGTCACGGCGTTCCTGTCCTGCTGGGTGTACGAAGAGCTCTGGCACGGCGAGGCGTTCAGCCGCTTCCTGGGGGAGGCGGGCTACCGGGTGCCGCCGACCTACGAGAACGTCGTCGGGGACGACCCGTTCCCGACGCGCGCGGACCGCAACCGGTGGATCCGCCGCAAGCTGGCCACGAAGGGATACGTCTCCCACATGGGCACGCTCCTCGGGTCCGCGTTGTTCCGTGACTTCGTCGCCGTGCACATGACGTGGGGTGCGGTGAACGAGCTCGGCACGCTGACCGGCTACCACCGGATCATCGCGAAGACGGAGCACCCGATCCTCGTCCAGCTGTTGCAGGCGATCGTCAAGGACGAGCGGCGGCACTTCGCCTTCTACCGCGCCCAGGCCCGGATGCGGCTGGCGAGATCCCGGCAGGCTCGCGCGATCGCGAGGTGGGCGCTGGAGCACCTGTGGGCGCCGGTGGGCACCGGCGTCCGCCCGCAGGCCGAGACCGACTTCGTGATCCACGCGATCTTCGGCGACAGCGACGGGATGGTCGCGGTTCAGGAGATGGAGGCGACGCTCGCCGAGCTGCCCGGGCTGGCCGGCGTCCGCGTCCTCTCCGACGCGGTCGTGGCCGCCGGTCGCCGGCTCGGGAAACCGGTCGGGCGCTCGCCCGCACGGCCCGCTCAGCCCCGCGGCCGGACCTTCGTGCCCTCGGCCGTGTCCATCACCTCGAGGCCACGGCCCTGGAGCGCGTCGCGCAGCGCGTCCGACCGCGCGTAGTCCTTCCCCGCTCGCGCCGCGTCCCGCTCCCGGACCAAGGCGAGGACCTCCTCGCTCGGCTCCCACCCCGCCCGGGCATCCCGCTCGAGGTCCAACCCGAGGACGTGGTCCCAGGAGGCGAGCAGCGACCGCTTCTCGCCGGGAGGGACGTCCGGGTCGCGATCGAGATCGTTCACGACCCGGACCGCCGTCGGCAGGTCGAGGTCGTCCGAGATCGCCGCGCGGAACCGCGCGTCGGAGTCCTCCGCGGCGGCCCCCCGCTCCGTCGCCGCGTCGCCCCACTCGGCGACGTGGCGACGCAGCTGCCGCACGCGCCGGTCGGCCGTTTCCATCGCCTCCCACGTGAAGTCCATCTCCGAGCGGTAGCGCGACTGGAACGCCAGCCAGCGGAACGCCAGCGGATCGAGGCCCCGCTCGATCAGCTCCGGTACCCGCACCACGTTCCCCGCCGACTTCGCGATCTTCTGGCCCGTGAGCCGCAGGAAGCCGCCGTGGACCCACGTGGACACGACCGGGTGCCCGACGGCGCCCTCGGACTGCGCGATCTCGTCCTCGTGGTGCGGGAACCTGAGATCGGTCCCGCCGGTGTGGATGTCGAAGCGGTCGCCCAGGTACTTCATCGACATCGCCGAGCACTCGACGTGCCATCCGGGGAAGCCGTCGCCCCATGGGCTGGGCCACTTCATCAGCCGTCCGGCGCCCGCGGCCTTCCAGAGCGCGAAGTCGGCGTGGTGCCGCTTCGCCGGATCGGTCTCGAGATCGCGGTGGCCGGGCTTCAGCTTGTCCAGCGTGTTGCCCGAGAGCCGACCGTATCCGGGGAAGCTCGTGACGTCGTAGTAGACCGAGCCGGAGTCCGCGACGTACGCGTGGCCCCGTTCGATCAACGTCTGGGTGAGGTCGATCATCTCGGGGATGTGGTCCGTGGCCTTCGGCATCGCGTCGGGCAGCCGGATCCCGATCGCCGCCATGTCGTCGATGGCCTCTTTCGTGTACTTCTCCGCGATCTCGAGGGGCTGGAGGCCCTCGTCCTCGACCGCGAGGAGCATCTTGTCGACGGCCTCGGGCGAGGACTCGTCCGTCATGTGTCCGACGTCGGTGATGTTCTGCACCGCGGTCAGGTCGTAGCCCTCGAACTCGAGCGCCCGCCGGATCAGGTCTGTCAGGAGGAACGTCCGCAGGTTCCCGAGATGCACGTACCGGTAGACGGTCGGGCCGCACGCGTAGATCTTCACGCGTCCCGGTTCGACCGGGACGACCTCCTTCACCGCGCGCGACAGCGAGTCGTACAGGCGCACGGCGCCATCCTACCGAGGGCGGCTCGGCCGCCCGAGGGTCACTCCTCGCTCTGCTCCTGCGCCCCGATCGCGCGCCGCGTCCGCTCCGGGTGACCGTTCCCGGTGACCGCCGTCGCCGCGGCCAGCGCGCCCACGGGGGGCGGCGGGACCGGGATGGGGATCGTCCCGCCGACGCCCCCGTGCTGGAAGTGCGCGGCCACGCAGGCCGTGTGGTACACCTCGAGCTCGTCCAGGAACCGCGGGTCCTGATAGCGCGCGCCGTCGATGTTCGGGCCGGCCCGACCCTCGATGATCGCCTCGACGTCGTCGCCCGTGATCGTCTTGTAGGTCTCGAGCGCGTGCGCCAGGCGCAGCACGTCGGCCCGGTGGTCCTGGAGCAGCGTCATGGTGCGGTCGTACAGCTCCTGCAGCTTGCGCTCGACCGACTTGCCGAACTCCGTGTCGAACAGCGACCGATCCGCCCCCGTCTCCGCCGGCGTCGCGCCCCGGAGTCCCGCCAGGGTGACGGAGCGCGCAGCGATCGTGTCACCCATCCCGTAGTACGCGAGCATCAGGGTCGCCATCGCGGTCGCGCTCCGCAGGTCGCCGCCCACCCCGGTCGAGTGGTCGTCGTCGAAGAACAACCGCTCGCCGGCGAGCGACGCGAGGGAGGTGACCACGTCGATCTCTCGTTCCGACCGCCAGTTGACGAACTGGTCCTCCGGCTCGATCGACGACACGAAGCCGCCGACGTCACCGCGGCGCTCGATCGTGGCGAGGTCGATCGTCATGTGCTTCCGGAGGTGGTATGCCGCCACGGCGTGGCACGCCTCGTGCACGGCCACCGAGTGTCGCTCCCGCTCGATGTACTCGTGGTCGTCCGGCAGGCCATGCTGCTTCACGTGCTTCGCCTTGACCACGTCCGTCCAGCCCACGCGCTCACGGCCGTCGCGGATCGCGACCACGAGGGACTCGTTCACGATGTCCTTCATGTCGGCGCCGCCCGCGTAGGGCGTGATCGTGGCGAGCTTCGTGATCTCGTCGTCCGACAGCTCGTGGTTCACCTTGTCGAAGTAGTAGCGATACGTGGCGACGCGCCCCTCGAGCTGCGGATACCCGACCTTGAACTTCCGGTCGATCCGGCCCGGCCGCAGCATCGCCTCGTCCAGCACGTGCGGCTGGTTCGTCGCGAAGATGTGCAGGATCCGGAAGCGCGGCGGCGGCTTCGGCTTCATCCCCAGCAGCCGTCGGAGCCGGTTGGTGAGGCCGCGGGGCTTCTTCAGCCCGTCCATCTCGGAGAGGAGGGCTTGCAAGGTCCCCATCCCACCTCCGCCCATCCCGCCCATGATGATGCGCTCGGTCTGCCCGCCGCCGAACGGCGACGCCATCTGGAAGACCTCGTTCCGCCCCGCCTCCGAGAGGTAGCCCATGCCGTTGCACGTCAAGACGTTCGTCCACGGCGTGACGGCCGGGTTCATCGCCCACCCGCCCTGTGGGCCGACGTTGCCACGGTTCCCGAGCGAGTCGGCCTCGTCGATGAAGATGATCACGCCCCCGTAGCGAGTGGCGAGCTTCCGGAGCTTCCGGTAGAGCGCCTTCACCTTGAGGATGCCGACGCCCATGAACATGTTGATGAAGGCGCCGGGCTCGACGAACACGAACGGTTTCGCGGTCTCGCCTGCGACGGCCTGCGCCATCAGGGTCTTGCCGGTCCCCGGCGGGCCCCACAGGAGGATGCCTCCGGGGACGTAGCCGCCGCGTTGTTCGATCGCCTCGGGGTCCTCGAGGAAGATGATGTTCTCCTTCACCCGCTCGAGGACGGCGTCCTGACCCTTGACGTCGGAGAACCGCGTGTCGATGTCGTCCGGCATGTAGACCTCGGTCCCGCCCCGCGACATGAACCAGAAGATCGCGACGAACTGGAGGATCCCGAAGGAGATCAGGAACGCGAAGTAGATGATCTGGCCGAACGTTTCCTTGATGATCCCGGGCAGCCGGAACCACGCCTCGAGGGCGTTGACCTCGTCCCCGGGCTGGCTGATGAACGCGGCCATGATGGCCCCGAGGATCCACGCGAAGAACAGGAACCGCAGGAGCCGCCCGAGCCGGAACCGGACGAACGGGTTGATCTTCGAGAGGGCGGCTTCCTCACGGTCCAGCGTCTTCCGCCAGAAGCGGTAGTAGCCCTTGGATTGCTCCTGGAGGTAGTAGTGCAGCTGCCGGAGCACCTCGATCCCGATCAGCGCGAGGAGCCACCAGCGCAGGGCCACCTGTTCCTTCAGCGCCTCCCGGAACGTGAGGTCGAGCGCGGACACGTCCGCCATGACCAGGAGGAAGAAGGCGCCGAGCAGGAACACCAGGATCCGGACGCGGTCCCACAGATGCGTCGGCGTGCGGTACTCGCGCTCGGACTCCTTGGGCCGGCTCGTGAACTCGATCCTGGGCGGCTTCGGCGGGGTGGCTGGCGCGTTCGGCATCGGAACCCTCTCGCTCGATCGGCGTGGCCGGGGCATCCTGCCCATCAGCGGTACCCGTTCATTATGAAGGTTCGGCCCCCGAACACGAAGGCCTCGAGCCTCAGGTGGGCAGTGGCCGGTCCTCGAACGGGATCGAGAGGGCGATCGTGGTGTTCGTGGTGACGCCGGCTTTCTCGCGGAGCCGGCGGATCAGGTCCTCCAGGTCCCCGGTGGTCCCGGTCCGGACCTTGAGCACGTAGTTCGCCTCGCCGGCCACCGAGTAGCAGTCCTCGACCTCCGCGAACTCGCGGACTCGGGTGGGAAGGTCGTCGGGCTGGTGCGGATCGAGGGGCGTGACCGCGATCAGGGCGGTCACGAACAGACCGATCGCCTCGGGATCGAGGACGGCCCGGTAGCCCCGGATCACCCCGGCTTGCTCGAGCTTGCGGACCCGCTCGTGGACCGCCGAGGCTGAGAGCCCGACCGCTCCGCCCACGTCGGCGTACGTGGCCCGGGCGTCCCCCTGCAGGGCCGCGAGGATCGCGAGGTCGCGTTCGTCCAGCACGCGGGCATGCTCCCACACGGGGTGGGGGAGGGGGATATCCCCGCGACGGGCGATTGCTCCCACGACCTCCGGGGCGATACGGTCCGCGCACCTCCTCCGCAGGGCGAGGAGGTGCACGATGACGAGACGATCCTCGACGGGTCCGACGTCCAGGGACGACCAGCGAGGTCCGCGCCTCGTCCCGATCCCCAAGGCCGACGGCGCCACGCGGTGGCTCACTCGGCTCGATCCGGCCGGCGACGTCGAGTACCGGCGCGCGGTGACCGCCGTCGCCGGCCGGATCGAGCGGTCGCTGGGGCCGGAGGTCCTCGCGCCCCGAGCGCGGCGCTCCTCGGAGGGGTGGCGGCTCCGCCCGTGGCCCCCCGCCCGTGCTCGATGGCGCGCCTCGCTCCGGGTCGCGACCGATGGGGCCGCCCCCCGGATCGCGTTCGCCGTCGCGGACGTTCGCGACTGCTTCGGCTCGATCACCCCCGGCGTGGTCGAGCGATCGCTGGGTCCGGAGGCGGCGCGTGCCGTCCGTGTCCTGCGCCGGCTCCACGACCACGGCGTCCATGGACTCCCGGTCGGTCCTGAGCCGTCCGCGATCCTCGCGAACGCCGCCCTCCGCGAACTGGACGGGGCGCTGCGGGTGACCGGCGTCGCTCACGTCCGGTGGGTCGACGACCTCGCGCTCTGGGGATCGAGCACCGACGTGCGCCGCGGTCTCGACGCGCTCAACTTCGCGGCGACGCGCCTCGGCCTCGAGCTCCACGACGGGAAGACGCGGATCCTGTCCGACCGCGACGAGCTCCGCGCGCTCACGCTCGAGGGACGCGACTCCTCTATCATCGCGGCGCCGTGAGGACCCTCTACCGCGCCTCGCGCGTCGTGACCCTCTCCCATCCGCACCTGGGGGAGTGGGTCCTCGTGGACGGTCGGCACGTCGAGCGCGTCGGAACGGGCGACCCGCCGGACGCGGACCTCACGATCGAGCTCCCCGGGACGACGATCGTCCCGGGGTTCATCGACAGCCACGTCCACCTGACGGCGACCGGTCGATCGCTCGCCAACGAGGACGTGCGCGCCGCCGCCTCCAAGGACGAGCTCCTCGAGCTCGTGCGGCGGCGCGCCGGCGGCGAGCGCGACGTGGTGCACCTCGAGGGGTTCGACGAGTCGGCGTGGGAGGAGCCGGAGCTCCCCACGGCGACGGAGCTGGATGCGATCACGGACGTTCCCGTCGTGGTCACGCGGGCGGACGGACACCTGACGCTGGTGAACGCCGCGGCGCTCGCCGCGATCGATCCCGGCGAGGCCGACGGGATCGAGCGCGGCGACGGCGACGAGCCGACCGGACGGCTCCGGATGGAGGCGAACCGCCGGGCATCTGCGTGGGTGGAGTCGTCCTACGACCGGCTCCGGATCGAGGAGTTCCAGCTCCAGGCGGCGGGGCTCGCGGCCGCGCGCGGCGTGACCAGCGTGCACGAGATGTCGCTGCGCGGCGCCGACCTGGAGGTCCTCCTCGGCCACCGGGCTCGCCTGCCGGTGGACGTCTCGCCGATCCCCGGATCGACGTCGCTCCAGGACGCGATGGCGTACGGGTTCGGGGCGATCGGGGGCGACCTTCCGATCGACGGCTCGATCGGAGCCAGGACCGCCGCCCTCGTCCATCCCTACGAGGACGGGGCCGGCGACGGGGAGCTGTACCGCGACGACGACGTGCTCGCGGAGTTCTTCCACACGGGTCACAACGCCGGTCTGCAGGTCGGCGTCCACGCGATCGGGGACCGCGCGATCGAACAGGTCCTGGCGACGTGGGAGCGCGTCTACCTGGCCCTCGACTCGCGGGAGCGGCGCCACTTCCGGGCGAGGCGTCACCGCGTCGAGCACTTCGTCCTGCCGTCCGCCGACCAGATCGAACGCGCGGCGATGCTCGGCCTCTCGGTCTCGGTCCAGCCGTCCTTCGACCGCCAATGGGGCCAGGGCGGTGGGCTGTACGAGGAGCGGCTCGGGCCCGCGCGCGCGATGGCGGCGCACCCGATCCGCACGATGCTCGAGCGGGGGATCGAGGTCGGTGTCGGCTCCGACTCCCCGGTCACCCCCCTCGATCCGATGGCGACGATCGCCTCGCTTGAGGCCCACCACGAGCCCACGCAGCGGTTGGCGCGGCTCGAGGCCCTGAAGCTCCACCGCGTCGGGAGCGCGCGTCTCGGACACCAGGACGCCAAGAAGGGCGCCTTGGAGCCGGGCCGCCACGCGGACTTCGCAGCGTACGAGGGCGACCCGCTCGAGGTCGACACGATCGACGGCCTCCGTCCGGTGCTCACGGTCTCGCTGGGCCGAGAGGTCTTCCGCGCCTGACGTTCCCGGCCCGATCGGGCGGTCTCGCGGGGGTTCTTGTCACTGTTTCTCCGGCGTTCGGGTTGCCCCGCAGACCGGCCCTCGGTAACGTCCTCGCTGCGTCCCCGCCCCGGCGGAGACGCAGCGGAGCCCGAGAGGCTGAGTAGAGAACGCGGCGCCCCGGCGTCGCGGCCCCAAAGGTCTCTCGGGCTTCCGCGTTTCCTCCTCCCGCGACCCGGGAACATCCTGAGCCGACGCCGCGTCGTTCCAAGGCATGGAACGGGGCGGGTAGAATCCGCGCCCGGATCGAGGACTCGGAGGGATCTCACAGGTGCCAGAGCGCACGGAAGAGCGTGAGGACGAGGACGTCGAGGTCGAGGCGGACCTCGACGACATCGAGCCGACCGAGGAGGATCTGGAGGACACGGCCACGCCCGCCGACCCCGTGGGTGACGCGGACGTCGAGTCGATCCAAGAGGTCCTCGAGAAGCAAGAGGCTCGCGACGACGAAGACGAGGCGGAGGCCGACGAACCGGTGCCGGCGACCGCCGCGGCCAAGGGAGACGACCGACTGGAGCCGGTCGACGCCCGCGTGGTCCCCATCCAGTCCACCGAGTTCGTATGCAAGAACTGCTATCTGGTGAAGCACCGCAGTCAGCTGGCGGACAAACGGCGCATGTTCTGCCGCGATTGCGCCTGACGCCGCCGCGTCGCTTCCCCGCGGCCCTCGCGCTCTCGGTCCTCGGCGGCCTCGTCGCGTACCTCGCGTTCCCCCCGGTCGGGGCGTGGACGCTCGCGTTCGTCTCGCCGGCGATCCTGATCGTCGCGCTCACCGGAGCCGGACCCGGTCGCGGCTTCGTCCTCGGCCTCGCCTACGGCCTGACGGGCTTCGGCCTCACGCTCTCGTGGCTCTTCCTGTTCGGAGCCCTCGCGTGGGGCGCCCTCACGCTGCTCGCGGCCCTGTCCGTCGCCCTGTTCGGCGCCCTGCTACCGATGGTGCGCCGGCCGGCCCACCCGATCGTGACCGCGATCGGAGCGGCCGCCCTCTGGACCGCGATCGACTGGCTCCGGGGCCTCGTGCCGTTCGGCGGCTTCACGTGGGGCTCGCTGGGTGTGGCGCAGGTCTCGAACCGCGTGACCGTCCGGCTCGCCGTGATCGCGGGCGTCTGGGGCGTGACGTTCGTGGTCGCCTTCGCGGCGACCCTGCTCGCGGAGGCCGCGATCGCTCGGAAGCCGATCGGGCGGCGCCTCGCGCTCGTCGCCGTGGCGATCGCCGCCGCCCTCGCTCCGATCGTGATCCCGTTCGCGACCACCACCGGGCGGCCGGTCGACGTCGCGGCGATCCAGGTCGACTTCCTCGAAGGCGTCGCCGGCCTGCCGCGGGCCGAAGGCGACGTCGCGGTGACCAGGCTCAACCTCGAGCTCCACGAGACGCTCCGCGACGATCCGCCCGACCTCGCCGTGTGGGGGGAGAGCGCGCTCGACCCGGGCTCCCTCGCGATCCTCGACGAGGTCCGCAGCACGATCGCCGACATCGGCGCTCCGGTCCTGTCGGGCTCGACGTCGGTGGACATCCACACGCCCGAACGACGGGACGGGCCTCTCCACAACCAAGCGGTGCTCTTCGACGATGGGGGAGCGGTGGCTGACGCGTATCGGAAGACGCACCTCGTGCCGTACGGCGAGTACATCCCCCTGAAGCGGCTCGTGGGGTGGATCCCGGCCCTCGACCAGATCGCCTACCAGCTCGAACCGGGGGACCAGGTCCACACCCTCCGGGCCCCCGGGCTCCCCGAGCTCGGCACGCCGATCTGTTTCGAGAACAGCTTCGCGGCCCTCGATCGCCGATTGGTCCTCGAAGGCGCCGAGCTCCTGGTCGTCCTGACGAACAACGCCGCGTACCGTGACTCGGCCGCGTCCGCCCAGCACCTGCAGATGTCACGGATGCGCGCGATCGAAGACGGTCGCTGGGTGGTCCACGCCGCCGTCTCCGGGATCAGCGCGTTCATCGGTACGGACGGCCGCGCCCACCATCGGACGGATCTCTTCGAGCCCGCGGTCATCCGGCAGACGGTCCGCGCGTCCACGGAGCGGACCGCGTACGTGCGGCTCGGCGACTGGCTCCCGATCCTCTCGGTCGTGGTCGCGGTCGGGCTGGCCGCAGTGCCTCGAGGTCGACGTCGAGACCGGCCGGCGCCCGAGGCCCTGGGTCCCGACGCCCGGACCCTCGTGATCCTCCCGACGTTCGACGAGGCGAAGACCATCCGCGACGTGGTCGTGGGCGTGCTCGCGTATCCGGGCGTCGACGTGCTCGTCGTCGACGACGCGTCGCCGGACGGGACGGCCGACGTCGTCCGGGCGTTGATGACGGGGGAGCCGCGGATCCGTCTCGTCGAGCGCCCGGTCCGCTCCGGGCTCGCGAGCGCGTACCTCTCGGGCTTCGGCCTGGCCCTCGACGAGGGCTACGAGGTGATCGTCGAGATGGACTCGGACCTCTCGCACGACCCGGAGGAGCTGGGGCGTCTCCTCGCGGCCGCCAGGGACCGCTTCGATCTCGTCGTCGGGAGCCGGTACGTCCCGGGAGGCTCCGTGACGAACTGGAGCCGGTTCCGGCTGGCCCTCTCGAAGGTGGGCAACACCTACGCCCGCATCATGCTCGGCATCCCGCTCCACGACGCCACCAGCGGCTACCGGGCGTATCGGCGTGACCTCCTCCAGGACCTCGTCGCCGAACCCGTCCACGCCGACGGCTACGGATTCCAGGTCGAGCTGGTGATGCGGACCTGGCTCCACGGCTGGACCCTCGGCGAGGTCCCGATCACGTTCAGGGAACGCGAGCACGGGCACTCGAAGCTGTCCCGCCGGATCGTGGCCGAGGCCCTGTGGCTCGTCACGAAGTGGGGCGTCTCCCTGCGGCTCCTCGGGCGGCCACACCGGCCGGCGAGTGCCCGCCACCCTGTGGCCTAGTTGGCCCCAACCCCGGTCCCTGGCTTTCCCCGATAACATACATTATGTAACTTTGTCTCGGAACGATCCCGGTCAGGGCTGCGGTGGGGCGCGTGGCCCTCCGCTCCTCCCCGTCCGAGGCAGACCCTCTCGGGCACGAGCGCGAGCTCGCGCGCGTCCTTGCTTGGGCCCCCCAGCGGTGGCAAGCTCCCACACGACCGTCAGGCCTACCGCATCGGCGGAAGGCTCTCCGTCCTCCGGCCGATGTTCCGCTCCCCCGCGGCCCGTAGGGTGGTGCGCCGACCGACCGACACGATCACCGATCTCGTTGGAGCGCCCGGAGGGCGGCTCGGGAGGGGATATGAGAGCAAAGCACGCAGCGGCGAACAGGGGGAGGACCGGCGTGGGCCCGGTGCTCTTGGCGCTGTTGGTGACGGCCCTCGTCGGCGCCACGAGGGCGGCCGCCGATCCCCCTGTCGACGTCCCCGGCCCCCCGTCCGCGGACGGCGTGC
>DASUPO010000034.1:0-38203 GCA_036281075.1 Actinomycetota bacterium
GCCGCACAGGCCTTCGATGTTGATCCCCGCGTTGCCCAGCGCCTCGCGCGCCTTCTCGTTGTCGCTCGTGACCAGGACCGCGCGATCGCGGGTCGCCAGGTACGCGGTCGAGATGTTAATCCCGGCCGACGCGACCTTGCCGGCCACCCGGCCGAGCGCGCCCGGTCGGTTCGCTTCCTCGGCGGTGAGGTCGATCACGATCGCATCGGCCTCTCCCTCGACCTTGATGTCGGCGAGGATCAGCGCGTTCTGCGCCACCATCGCGTTCCCCACCAACACATGGACGACGCCCAACCCGTCGTGCGTCGTGGCGCTGAAACCCTCGATCGTGACGCCCGCGTCGCCGAGCGCCTCTCCCATGTGCGCGAGTTGTCCCGCACGGTCGTCCATCACGACGGTCAGGTCCGTCGCCATCCGATCACCCCTCCCAGAGTGCTTGTCGGAACTACATGCCGAGCGCGGCCCTCGCCTTGTCGTTGTCGTCGGTCACCGCGACCGCCCGGTTCCCCGTCGCGAGGTACACGGCTCGCATGTTGACGCCGGCGTCCGCGACCGCCCGCGCCATCTGTCCCATCACGCCGGGCGTGGCGACCTGACCGGACGGCAGCTCGCTCACGATCGCCTCGGCCTCGCTCTCGACGCGCAGGTTGGCCCCTTCCAGCGCCGCCTTGGCGGCCGACGCGTCCTCCACCAGGACGTGGATCACGCCGCGGTCGCCTAGCCCGACGCCGCACAGGCCTTCGATGTTGATCCCCGCGTTGCCCAGCGCCTCGCCGACGTCCGCGAGCCCGCCGGGGCGGTCGGGCACCGATACCCCGAGATCGGTCGCCATCGTGCCTCCTCTCTCTTCCGGTCTCTCGTGCCGGGTGTACGCCCGGCGTTCGGCGTCGTCAAATCAGACCGGGCCCGGAGGCCTCCGCCCGGCGGCCGACCGGCCGCCCCGAGGGGCTATCACCCGACCCCCGAGGTCGGGGGCTCCTCCTCCGCCGGAGGGGCGGGCACGGTCCGGGGCGGGTTCGTCACGCGTGTCCGCGGCGCCGCCAGCTCCACCTCGAGCACGAGCGCGATCGGCTCGTCCTCTCCCGTGCCGTCGACCGCGTAGACGTCGACCGGCGCCCCGCAGCCGCCGGCGGCCACGAGCAGCGTCGTCCGGTCGAGCCATCCGAGCGCCTCGGTGGGGCGGGTCTCGTCGGCGAGCGCCACGGACGACGCGCCTTGGGACAGCACCAGGGCTCGACGGTCCTCGCACGTCTCGCCCTCGGTCAACGCCGAGAGGACCCCGGCGGGCGGGAGACGGAGGCCGTCGGCGATCGTGCCCTCTTCGCCGCGCCAGCCGGTCCCGAACCCGGTGCGGTTCGCGAGCCGCATGAAGTGGAGCTCGGGGTATCCCTCCTGGTGCTGGGCGGTCCACCACAGCGACTTCCCGTTGGCGGAGAACGCGAGCGACGTGAACAGGGTGCCGATCTCCGAGAAGACGAGCCGCTGCGGATCCTCGCCTTCGTTCGTCGAGAGCCAGATCTCCTGGCCCTCCTCGGTCTCGACGACGAACGCGAGCGCCAGGCCGCTCGGGTGGTATGCGACCTCGAGGTACTCACCGGGCGGGAGGTCCACGAGCCGCGCGAGATGTCCGTCGTCGAGGTACCGCTTCCGCGGGATGCCCTGGTCGTCGGCGAACGCGACCGCGAGACCGAGGGGATGACCCCAGTCGAAGGCGGTGAGGGACGTGTCGATCGCGGGGAGGTCGGGAGCGGTGGGGCCGACGCCCCGGATCTCGAAGTCCTGGAGCAGCACGCGATCGCCCTGCGGTCCCCAGGCGAACGGCCCGGGATCCCCCACCGGGAACAGGCACGCGAGGTCCCCATCGTCCGGGTCGAGGGCCCACGCGCGCCCGTCGGCGACGAACGCCACCGTGTGGTCCGGCCCCCCACCGCCGGTGCAGCTGGGTGGCAACGGCGTGTCATCGGCGAGTCGCGGGCCCGAGGGGGCCACCGACGGGGTCGCCGTGGGCGCCGGCGTGGCCGGGGAGGTCGGCGTCACGTCGTCGGTCGCCTGGGTGCACGCGCCGAGCAGGATCGATGCCGCGACCAGCGCCCGGACGCCCCTCATGTGCGGACCGTACACCCACCGTCCCGGGGCAACGGTCAACGGGGCGAGAGCTCGCTGCGGAGACCCCATAGCTCGGGGAAGAAGCGCTTGTCGAGCGTCCCGCGCAGGTAGCCGACGCCCGAGGAGCCACCGGTACCGCGTTTCGCGCCGATCTGACGTTCGACCATCAGGACGTGGAGCGCACGCCACCTGGCGACGTTCTCGTCGTGGTCCAGCAACGCCTCCGAGACGGCGAAGAGCTCGCCCTGTTGGCGAGCCATCTCGAGCAGCGAGGCCGAGCGTCGCGCCTCGTCGTCGGCCGGCATCGGCAGACCGTTGGACTCCATCAGGGCGCAGAACCCGTCCCAGAGGGTCGGCTCGGCGAGCCGTCGAGCCAGGCGCTCCCGCTCCTCCGGCGACGTCGCCAGATCGTCGAGGAAACGCTCCTCCTTCAGACCGCTGATGAACTCGAGCTCGCGGAACTGCGCAGACTGGAAGCCCGACGCCGGGGCGAGATGGTCCCGGAACGCGAGGAAGTCCTGCGGGGACATGGTCTCGAGCACCTCGATGTGCTCGATCAGCACCCGCTCGATCGAGTGGATCCGGCTGAGGTAGTGCCGAGCTCGGTCGGTGTCCCCGGCGAAGAGCCGGTCCCGTACCGACTCCAGCTCGAAGAGGACCTGCTTGAACCACAGCTCCGACGCCTGATGCACGACGATGAACAAGAGCTCGTCGTGCACCGGCGGGTCGGACAGCAGCTCCTGGAGCGACAGCAGGTCCGGCACCCGGAGGTAACCCCCGTAGGTGAGGACGTCGTCGGCCTCGCCCGTCCGGCCGAACCGACGCGACATGCCCTCCGCCATCGCGCCGAGCCTAGCGCCCGTCGGGTGCGCCTACGGGTGCCACGCCCCCACCGCCGACCGGAACGGCGAGACCTCGATGTCCCGCCAGACGCCCCCCGTGACGTAGGGATCGCGGGCCAACCACTCGTGCACGTCCTCCGGCTCGGGGAAGTCGACGAGGAGCATCGATCCGATCATCTCGCCGGTTCCGCTGAGGATCGCGCCGCCCACGAGCACGTGGCCGTCCTCGACGAGCGGCGCGATCGCCTCGAGGTGGCTCGGTCGCACGCGCCGTCGTCGCTCGATCGCCTCGTCGTCGGTTCCGTCCCTCGCCACCACCAGGAACTGCATCCGTCGGACCTCCTCTTCGTCGCCTCGGCCGCCTGTCACCGTAGCCGCTCGCGACATCGCGCCGGGCACGAGAGTCGCCGGGTCCGACCCGACGTCCGAACCCCTCGATCCCGCGGCCGTTCGGCCAAGAGCGCGCCGCCGAGCGGCCACCCGTTGTGCGGCCGGCCGACCGGTGGCCAGCGGCGAGATGATGGGGAGGTGGATACGCAGCCGCTCGGTACCGATCTGCCCCAGGGCGTCCGATTCATCGGCCCCGAGCCCGAGTGGTCACCGAACTGGTCCCCCGGTGACTCCCCTACACAGGCGGACCTGAACGCCTGCGTCGCGTGCGGCTTGTGCCTCCCGCACTGTCCGACGTACCGGCTGACCGGCGAGGAGTCGGCGTCGCCGCGCGGCCGGATCGCCGCGATGCGGGCGGTGCACGAGGGCCGCGCGGCGACGGACGAGACGTTCGCGCGGTTCATGGATCTCTGCCTCGTCTGTCGCGCGTGCGAGGACGTCTGTCCTTCGCAGGTTCCGTTCGGCCGGATGATGGAGGCGGCCAGGACCCAGATCGAGCCGCACCGGTCGCGCCGCGCGAGGTTCGTCCGCTGGCTCGGACTGGACGTCGTGCTGCCCTCGCGGCGACTCACCTCGGTCGCGGCCGCCCTCGCGCCGCTCGCCAGGCCGTTCATGCCGTCGCGCGTTCGATCCCTGATCCCGTCGACGCCCGCGGCCCGCGGCCGGTTGCCGGAGACCGCGGATCCGGTCGGCGAGAGCCGCGGCACCGTCGCGCTCCTCTCCGGCTGCGTCCAGGACCGGTGGTTCCGCCGCGTCAACCGGGCGACGATCCGCGTCCTCGCTCGGAACGGCTGGCGCGTCACCGTCCCTCGAGGCCAGACGTGCTGTGGCGCCCTCGCGGCGCACAACGGGCACTTGCGAACCGCGAGGAAGCTCGCCCGCCGGAACGCGACCGCGTTCGCGGGCGTCGACCACGTCGTCGTGAACGCCGCGGGGTGCGGCGCCCACATGGCCACCTACGGCGAGCTCGTCGAAGGGACCCAGGTCCCCGTCCGAGACGTGATGGCCTTCCTGCACGAGGAGCGGGTCCTCGACGACGCCGGGTCGCTGCCGCAGCCGACTCGGGTCGCGTACCACGACGCGTGTCACGCGCTCCGCGCCCAAGAGATCCGACATCAGCCGCGCGCGCTCCTCGGCGCGATCGGGAACCTCGAGCTGGTCGAGATCCCCCACGGGAACCGTTGCTGCGGCGCCGCGGGGATCTACAACGTCACCGAACCCGAGATGTCCGCCCGGCTGATGCGAGAGAAGGCGGAGTCGATCGCATCGACGGGCGCAGCCGTGGTCGCCTCCGGCAACCCCGGCTGCACGATGCAGATCACGGCTGGCCTCGTCGATCTCGGCGTGAATGCCGAGATCGTCCACCCGATCGAGCTCCTCGATCGGGCCGCGATCACAGGCTGACTACCAGCGGGGGTCGGCGGCCGAGAGGGCGGCCTCGCCCGTGCACTCTGTGCCGGATCCGTACCTGGGGTCGGCACCGACGTCGAGCCGGAGGTAGAAGCAGGCACCCGGCCGAGCCTGGACCGCGGCCGCCCAGGTCGTGTCGGAGGCCGAGACGCTGACGACGTCCAACCCGAACGACTCGTCTGCCGCGTCCCGGAACGCCAGGTCGGCGACGTCCTGCTCGAGCTCCTCCGCGCTCGCTTCCTCGAACGAACCGGTTCGGATCTGCACGATCTCGGCCGCCTCCTGCGCGCGCCGCAACGTGTGCTGCGCGTGGCCGATCGTGTCGGCGATGCCACGGTTCGCGAAGATCTCGACGACCAGGATGATGCCGCCGAGCGCCATCACGCCGACGACCAGCCAGAATCTCCGGTTCGAGGGCGGCGTCGGCTCCGGCCCCAGCTCGTCGTCGTACGCGCGGATGATCTCGTCGTCGGCGGCCACCCGATGAGCGTAGACGGAGCCGTTCGGTACCGTCCCGCCCATGCCGGAGCGGATCGCGCCGAACGTGTTGTCGTGGGCGAGCGAGCTCGACGACCTCACGCGCGAGCAGGCGGCGACGACCGCGCGCCTCCCGATCCTCGCCGGACACCTCGCGCTGATGCCGGACGCCCACCTCGGCAAGGGCGCGACGATCGGCTCGGTGATCCCCACGGACAGCGCCGTGATCCCGTCGGCGGTGGGCGTGGACATCGGGTGCGGCATGGCCGCCCGCCGCCTCGACCTGACGCAGGACGGTCTGCCCGACAGCCTCGAGCCGTGGGTGAAGGAGATGGAGTCGACCGTCCCGGCCGGGCTCGGACGGTGGCACGGCGAGCCGTCCGACGACGCGTTGTCCTGGTTCGCGGAGCACCCGCCCCCGCCGACGCTGGACGACCAACGGAAGGCCGCTGCGCAGCTCGGGACGCTCGGCTCCGGGAACCATTTCATCGAGCTGGCCGCCGACGAGGACGCCAGGATCTGGATCCTCCTACATTCGGGGTCGCGGGGCGGCGGCAACAAGCTCGCGACGCTGCACACGAAGACCGCCCGGAAGCTGCACGAGGGTCTCGGCACACGGCTCGAGGACCCGGAGCTCGCGTGGCTCCAGGAGGGCACCCCGGAGTTCGACGCGTACATCCGCGACCTCCGCTGGTCCCAGGCGTTCGCGCGCGAGAACCGACGGCTGATGCTGTCGTCGACGCATCGCGCGCTCGAGACCGTCCTCGGTCGCGAGGTCGCCACCGTCGACGAAGTGAACTGCCACCACAACTTCACGGAGCGCGAGGAGCACAGCGGCCGCGCGGTCTGGGTGACCCGGAAGGGCGCGATCCGGGCCCGCGTCGGCGACCGCGGACTGATCCCCGGCGCGATGGGTCAGCGGTCGTACGTGATCCGCGGCCTCGGCAACGAGGCGTCGTACGAGTCGTGTGCGCACGGCGCCGGACGACGGATGTCACGGCGTCAGGCGAGGAAGCAACTCACGCTCGAGAGCTTCGGCGAGGCGATGGGCGCGGCCGTGTGGCAACACACGAGCGCGCGTGCGCTGCTCGACGAGCACCCGTCCGCCTACAAGCCGATCGACGTCGTGATGCGCGACCAGGCCGACCTCGTCGAGATCGAGCACGAGCTCCACGGCATCGCGAACTACAAGGGCGTGGAACGCCGATGAAACGCGAGTACCTGAGGTTCACGACGACGGTCAGGGTGGCATCTGCCCCGGTTCATCCGAGCCGAGAGCTCGGACGAGTCAAGGTCGCTGCCTCACCAGTCTTCGCGGAGCGCAGCGATCGCTAGCTCAGAGGAAGCAGCTTCATCGTTTCCCCGACGTGCCACGACGAGCCCTGATCCTCGAACCGCTGCACGGCCCGCCGCACCATCGCCTCGTCGCCGCGGGCCACGCCCAGCGCACGGAGGACGAACGGCTCGAGCTGCGTGCCGGGCTTCAGGAACGGCGGCGCCTCCGCCTGGATCTGCTCGTGCCGGTCGAGCGCGATCAGGGCGTCGAGCCACGCTACCACCCCGTCGGCATCCCAGAACCCCTCCGGACGCCATCCGGCGAGTCTCCGTTCGAGCGCCGCCACGTCTCCTCGGGCGACGGCGAGCGCCACGTACCTGGGATCGAACACGTACCCTTCGAGGCCCAGATCTTCGGCCGCCCGTTCGAGGCGTCGCGCCTCGTCGTCGTCCCCGAGATGAACGTTCGCCAGGGCGCAGATCAACAACGAACCGACGTTCGACGCGCACGGCGTGGCGATGTTCGCGGCCACGGCCGCCTCCACCCGCGCCGTCAGGTCCCGGATCGCGCCCCAGTCCCCCGTCGCGTGGGGCGTGTCGACGAGCAGCATCGCGGCGTGCATCCGGTGATGTGGGGTGAGCCTGGCAGTGACGTCGTCGTGAGCACGGGCGATCTCGTGCGCCTCGTCGAACCGCGTCGTCACGAGGCAGGCCGGCTGCCCGAACACGTAGATGAGGGAGATGTGGTCGGGATCGTCGAGCGTCGGGACGAGGTCGAACCGACGCTTCGCCCATCCGTACGCTTCCTCGTACTCGCCGCGTGCGAGCGCCTCCTCCGCTCGGGCCCCCCACGCCCACGAGCGAAGCTCGACGTCATCAAGGCTCTCGGCGAGCTCGGTCGCCTCCCTCACCGCCGCGCCCTCCTCTTCCGGATCGAGGTAGCCGCGAGCGATCAGGGTCCGCGCCCGAGCGGGTGAGCCGGCATCGCTCAGGTCGGACGCACGGTCGATCCAGCCGGAGATGAGATCGTGGGCCGGGCGCGTCTTCCACATCGCGGCGCGCGTCGCCGTATGGAACGCCAGGACGCTGTAGATGTCCCCTCGTGACTTCGCGTCGGCGCCCTCGAGCGCGTTCAGCATCCCCGTCCAGAACGCCTCGCCGTCGAACTTGAAGACGTTCGCCCTCGCGATCGCGCGCCACAGCGCCGAGCGCGACGCCGGATCGGTCTCCAGGTCAACCGCCCGATGAAGCAACGCGAGCCCCTCGTCGATCTCGAATCGACCGACCGCGAGCTCCGCGGCGCGTTGTAGCCACCCGAGAGCTCGCTCCCGGAGTGCGGCGAGTTCCTCCGGCCGATCCGACCACGCGAGATCGACGTCGTCCGGCCGGACCGACTCGGCGTAGTGGTGGGCCAGGATCGCCGCGTCCTCGGGGCGACCCCCCAGCGCTTCCTCGAGCCACGTCGCGAACGCGGCGTGGAGCTCGGCGCGTCGGGCCTTCGGGAGGCTTCCGTACGCGACCTCGCGCGTCAGGGCGTGCTTGATCGAGTACTCACGGTCGCCTTCCATGGACGACCCGGGGCGGCGCCGGATGAAGTCCCGCTCCTCCAACACGCGCAGGTCCGGCTCGGCGTCGGAGACGAGCTCGTACACGGGACCGGCCCAGAAGACGCGACCGATCACGGATGCGGCCTGGAGCGCCTGCTTCTCGGGTGGCTCGAGGAGGTCGACTCGAGCGGCGACGACCGCATGCACCGTGTCGGGGATCGCGAAGTCCGCGGGAAGCGGCGCGAGCCGCCACGATCCGTTCTGCCGCTCGAGCAGCTCGCGGTCGATCAACGTGCCGAGGAGCTCCTCGACGAAGAACGGGTTGCCCTCGGCCCGGTGGACGACGACGTCGCGCAGATCGACGGGCAACGTCCCACCGAGTAGCTCGTCCATCATGCGCACGGCATCCTCGGCCGAGAGCGCCTCGAGCTCCAGAGTGGCGCCCGCCTGTCGGGCGCCCCAACCGGGCCGTTCCTCGAGCAGCTCGGGTCTCGCCGTGGCGATCAGCAGCACCGGTCCGGTCGTGTCACGAACCACGCGTTCGAGCAGATCGAGGAGCTGGTCCTCGGCCCAGTGAAGGTCTTCGACCTCCAGGAGCAGCGGTCGGTCCGTGGCGATCTCTTCGAGGAACGACACCCACGCGTCCTGGAAGCGATCGCGCGCGGCGAGGGGGTGAAGGTCATGGACCACCTCGATCCCGAGCGCGAGCCCAAGGATCTCGTTGGACCCCAGACGGTCCAGCACGACCGACTGAGGGTCGTCCTCCAGGATCCTGAGGTGTTGCTTCAGGATCTCGGCGAGCGGCCAGTACGTGATCCCCTGGCCGTACGAGAGGCACCGCCCCGTCCGGCGGACCGTGGAGGGCGAGCGTTCGCTGAGCTGATCCGCGAACTCCCGGAGCAACGTCGACTTCCCGACGCCGGCGTCTCCCAGGACCGTGACCAGTTGCGGCTCTTTCGAGCGTTCGACCTCGCCGTGCGCCCGGAGGAGCGTCTCGAGCTCCCGATCGCGTCCTACGAACGCGCGGCGAAGGCCTCGGACGCCGCGCGGCCGCGTCAGCGAGACCGCGCGGATCAGCGAACGAGCCTCGACGCCACCCGGCTTCCCCTTCGCCTCGATCGTCCTCGGGTCGCCGAACTGGAACGCGCCTCGCGCGGCGGCGACCGTGCGCTCGCCGACCAGGACCTCGCCGGGCTCGGCCCCCTGCTCGAGCCGGGCGGCGACGTTCACCGGGTCGCCGGTGACGAACGAACTGCCTTCACGGGGCGCCCCGACGACGACTTCCCCCGTGTTCACGCCGGTCCGGAGCTCGAGCCGATCGCCGAAGAGCTCCTCGAGACGCTTGCGCATCGCGATCGCGGCGTGGAGCGCTCGCTCGGCGTGGTCCTCCAAGGACGCCGGCGCCCCGAAGACCGCCATCACGGCGTCGCCGGCGAACTTCTCGAGCGTGCCCCCGGCGGCCTCGATCTCGGCGGCCATCGCGTCGTAGAACCGCTCGAGGAGCGCGCGCGTCCGCTCCGGATCGAGGTCGCCGGCGAGCCTCGTCGACCCGACGAGGTCGGCGAAGACGATCGTCGCGACCTTCCGCTCCCGCTCCTCAGGCGCGGCGGCGACCGGCGCGCCGCAGTTCGGACAGAAGCGCGCACCCTCCGCGAGCGGGTTCCCGCACGACGTGCAGGCAGCCATCGCGACGAATCGTGAACCTTCCGCCGCCGGAGGTCTACCGCGGGCGCCGCGCCTCTAGCCGGCGAGGGTTCGCGAGAGCTCCGTGATGCTCTCGAGGTTGTGGCCCGACATGAACACGTCGATGGACGGCAGCGCCGCCGCCATCCCCCGCGCGAGCGGCTCGTACCTCGGTGACCCCTTCAGCGGGTTCACCCACACGACCTTGTGCGCGAGCCGACCGAGGCGAACCATCTGCCCGCGTAGCAACTCCGGATCGCCTCGTTCGAGCCCGTCGCTGCAGAGCACGACGACCGCACCCCGGAGCGCCGCCCGCTGGTTCCATCCGTCGAGCAGCGACTTCAACGATCCGCCGATCCGCGTGCCCCCCTCCCAGTCCGCGACCGTCTGGCCGATCTCGCGCATGGCGCGATCCGGATCCTTCATGCGGAGCGTCCGCGTGACCCGCGTGAGCCGAGTCCCGAAGCAGAAGACCTCGACGCTACGGCCGGCCGCCATCGCGGCGTAGCCGAATTGCACGAGCGCGCGTGCGTACGGCGACATCGAGCCGCTCACGTCGAGGATCAGCACGAGCGGCCGGCCGCGGACGCGGCGGTCGCGCCATGCCCGTTCGAACGGCTCCCCCCGTGTCCGCAGCGACCGCCGCAGCGTGCGACGGACGTCGAAGCGGCCGCCCTTGGGAGAGGGTCGCGTCCGGCGTATCCGCTGCTCGGGCAGCGCGACCGCGAGCGCGCGGATCAGCCGACCGACCTCCTCGCGCTCCTCCTGCGAGAGGTCGGCGAACGACTTCGAGCGGAGCACCTCGACTGCGCTCGCCACGATGCGGGTCGCCGCCTCGTCCCCGGGCCCCGGTTGCTCGTCGTCCTCGTCGAGCCCGTGCCACTCCGCGGCGACAGGTCCGGCGCGGACCTCGAGCCCCTCGACCTCATCACCCTGGTCCCGGACCCGGCGCAGGAGCGCGGGCACCTCGAGGTCGACGTCGAGCACCTCGGGACGGAGCGAGCGGTACCACGCCTCGAACGCGAGGTCGTAGGCCGCGAGGTCCTCCTTGCGACCGATCATCGAGATGCGGCCGGCCCAGTACAGCGACCGCCGGTCCGTGAGGCCGAGGGCTGCGACGGCGCGGACGAACGTCAGGATCCCGCCGGTGCCGACGGGGAGGCCGCGAGCGCGGAGCTCGCGGCCGAACGCCACGAGCGGGCCGAGCGGCTCCGCCGCTCGGCCCGCGTCAGCCATCGCCCACGACCCCTGCGAGCCGGGGCGCGACGAGCTCCTGGTCCTCGTGGTCCTTCACGCCGCGCCGAGCGTGTCCTCCGCGACCGCAGGCGTGAGCCGGTCCGCCCCCAGGAACGCGAGCGCGTTCGCCCAGTCGATCGTCTCGGCGACGCCCGGCAGCTTCGCGAGGTCTAACGCGCGCAGGCGGGCGACGGCTTCCGCGACGTCGCGCGCAGGCGCCTCCCCCACATGCGGAGCTCGCGCCCGGACGATCTCGACCTCGCGATCGAGCGCCGGATGGTCGATCCAGTGGTACAGACAGCGCCGCTTCAGGGCGTCGTGGAGCTCCCGGGTCCGATTCGAGGTCACCACCACGGCGGGCGGCGACCCTGCCGCGACCTGCCCCACCTCGGGGATCGTCACGGCGAACTCGGACAGGATCTCCAGCAGGAACGCCTCGAACTCGTCGTCGGCCCGGTCCAGCTCGTCCACGAGCAGGACGGCTCCCGACCGCGCGCGGATCGCCGACAGCAGCGGTCGCTCCACGAGGAACTCGGGCCCGAACAGGTCCTCGACGTGCCGCTCGGCCTCGCCGGCGTCCATCGCAAGCACGGCCAGCAGCTGGCGCGCGTAGTTCTACTCGTACAGCGCCTGCGACGCATCGACCCCTCGTAGCACTGGAGCCGGATCAGCCGGCGCCCGAGCAGCTCGGCGAGGACCTTGCCGACCTCGGTCTTGCCCACGCCGGCCTCCCCCTCCAGCAGCAGCGGCTTGTCGAGCGAAAGCGCCAGGTGGATCGCGGTCGTGAGCCGCGGTCGGCGAGGTAGGCGTGCTCGCCGAGTGCCTGCTGCAGCTCTTCGACCGAGGTGAACGCCGGCATCGGCGAGCATGCTACGGGCCCGTCCTCGGTTCGACGCGCTGGCCCCGGTACTGTTCAATACAACTCCGGGTCGAGAGGCTCACGAGGGGAGGACGATGGCGCAGATCGTGCTCGACGATGTGTCGAAGGTCTACGCCGGTGGCGCGCCCGCCGTCTCGGACCTGAACCTCGAGATCGAGGACGCCGAGTTCATCGTCCTCGTCGGCCCCTCGGGATGCGGCAAGACCACCGCCCTCCGGATGGTCGCGGGCCTCGAGTCGATCACCGGAGGCACGATCACGATCGATGACCGCGTCGTCAACGACGTCCCTCCGAAGGAGCGGGACATCGCGATGGTGTTCCAGAACTACGCGCTGTACCCGCACATGAGCGTCTACGACAACATGGGGTTCGGCCTCAAGCTCCGGAAGGAGTCGAAGCAGAACATCGATCGACGGGTGCGCGAGGCCGCGAAGATCCTCGGGCTCGAGGACTACCTCGACAGGAAGCCGAAGGCGCTGTCCGGTGGACAGCGGCAACGCGTGGCGATGGGTCGCGCGATCGTCCGCGAGCCGAAGGCGTTCCTGATGGACGAGCCGCTGTCGAACCTCGACGCGAAGCTGCGCGTCCAGATGCGCTCGGAGATCGGCCGGATCCAGGACGAGCTCAACGTGACGACGATCTACGTCACCCACGACCAGGTCGAGGCGATGACCATGGGCGACCGCGTGGCCGTGCTCCGCAAGGGCGTCCTCCAGCAGGTCGACGAGCCCCAATACCTCTACGACCACCCGGAGAACCTCTTCGTCGCCGGCTTCATCGGCTCGCCGGCGATGAACATGGTCGAAGCCGATCTGACGCGCTCGAACGGTTCGCTCGCGGTCGAGTTCGGCGGCTTCACGCTGGAGATCCCCGACGAGGTGCTGTCGCAGCGCCCCGCGCTGAAGTCGTACGAAGGGAAGCCGATCGTCGTGGGGATCCGGCCGGAGGACATGGAGGACGCTTCCCTGGTCTCCGACGCGCCGGCGGGCCGCCGGATCCGGTCCGACGTGGTCCTGCGGGAGGCCCTCGGGGCGGACGTCCTCGTCCACTTCGGGGTCCGGGCGCGTCCGGTCGTCACCGAGGACACGAAGGAGCTCGCGACGGACGTGGGGGCGGAGGCGCTCGAGGCGGTCGAGCGCGGTGCCAGCGAGGGCCAGTGGATCTTCCTGGCCCGCCTGAACCCTCGGACCGACGCGCAGGTCGGCCGGTCGATCGAGCTCGTGGTCGACACCCATCGTCTGCACTTCTTCGACCCCGAGACGAGCGCGGGCGTCTACGGAGACGACGCGGGCGGGCAAGCCTCGACGGCCGGAACGACGTAAGAATCGACGGAGCTACATCGAAGGAAGGGGGAGGGGATGCGAAGGACCAGGATGGCGCTCGCTGCGCTGATGGCCCTGTTCCTGATCGGCGCCGCGTGCACCACCGACGAAGGTGGAGACGGCGGCGACGGCGGGGGCGGAGGCGTCAACCAGGAAGAGAACACCGGGACCGTCAACGTCCTGAACGCGATGGAGCCTCACGAGGCCGAGGCCGTCCAGGCCGCCGTCGACGAGAACATCGGCGACGTCGACTACACGGTGGAGATCGAGGCGTCCGCCGACTTCGAGGAGCAGTTCCCGATCAGGGCCGAGGGCGGGACGCTGGACGTGGCGCTCGTGCCGCAGCCGGGAACGGTGGCCGCGGAAGCGGAGGCCGGGACGATCGTTTCGCTCGAGGACATGGGGATCGACGTCGGTCAGCTCGAGGAAACGGTCGGCGAGTACCTGATGTCGCTCGTCGAGTTCGAGGGCGAGCACTGGGGGGTGCCGACCAACGTCAACCTGAAGTCGATGATCTGGTACCCGAAGGACGACTTCGACGCGGCCGGATACACGGTCCCCGAAACGTACGACGACCTGATCGCCCTGTCGGACCAGATCGTCGAGGACGGGGGGACGCCGTGGTGCGTCGGGTTCGAGTCGGGTAGTGCCACCGGTTGGCCGGCGACCGACTGGATGGAGGACATCATGCTCCGGACGGCCGGTCCGGACGTCTACGACCAGTGGGTGGCGCACGAGATCCCCTTCAACGATCCGGCGGTCGTGACGGCGGCCGAGACCTTCGGCGAGGTGATGTTCACGGACGGCTACGTCCTCGGCGGCGCCGCCGACACGCCGTCGATCGCGTTCGGAGCCGCTCCGCTGCCGATGTTCGACGATCCGCCGAAGTGCTGGCTCCACCGGCAGGCGAGCTTCATCATCGGGGCCGCGCCGTTCCCGGAGGACGCCGAGTCCGGGGTGGACTACGACTGGTTCCCGTTCCCGCCGATCGACCAGGAGGGAACGCTCCTGGCCGGCGAGTTCGCGGTCGTGGGCACCAACGGGAACCGGCCGGAGGTCACGGACTTCCTCGAGAAGTTCCTGAGCGAGCCGGTCCAGTGCGCCCAGGGCGGCGATCCGCTCTCGTCGCGGGTCTCCCCGAACCTCGAGGTCGGGCCCGACTGCTACGCGAACGAGATCCTCGCCGACTCCGCGGCGGTCCTCACGGAGGCCCTGGCGAACGGGACGGGCCGGTTCGACGCCTCGGACCTCATGCCCGGCGAGGTCGGTGCAGGGAGCTTCTGGACGGGGATGGTCCGGTACATGCAGCAAGGCCCAGACTCCGTGCAGGGCGTGCTGGACGACATCGAGGCCAGCTGGCCGGCGTGATCGGCGACTCGCCGGACCCCGCCCTGGCGGGGTCCGGCGGACGCACTGGGGAGCGGCCGCGGCAGCGGCCGCTCCCCGGCGTCGCCCCCGGCTCGCGGCGCGGGGAGGGATGGAACGTCGTGGAGACGACCGAGGTACGGACGAGCGGTCCTGAACCTCCGCCCGGCGAGGGCGAGCCGACCCCTCCCGACGAACGCGCCGGTCGGTCGCCGAGGCGGCTCGTCGCGCTCGCCATCGGAGCCGCGGCGGCGGTCATCCTCTTCCCGCTGGCGTTCGCCTACCTCCGCGACCCGGACGCGAACCGCGTGGGCGTCGTCGCCCTGGCGATCGTCGTCGGCGTCGGCGGCGTCTTCCTGTTGTTCTGGGTGCTGAACCGGACCGTCGACTTCCTGCCAGCGCGTTTCCGGGAGACGATCCGCCCCTACGTCTTCGTGGGGCCGGCGCTCGTCCTGCTGCTCGTGTTCCTCGTGTACCCCGTCTTCAACACGATCTTCATCAGTCTCCGCAACTCGAGCTCGACCGAGTTCGTCGGCCTCGACAACTACCGGTTCGTCTTCACCGACTCGGGCATGCTGCGGTCGATCCGCAACACGGCCGGGTGGCTCGTGCTCGTCCCGATCGTGGCGGTTTCGACCGGCCTCGCGTTCGCGGTGATGGCCGACCGTCTCATCCGCGGTGAGGCCGTCGCGAAGTCGCTGATCTTCCTCCCACTCGCGATCTCGTTCGCGGGGGCGTCGATCACGTGGCAGCTCATCTACAGCTACCGACCCCAGGGCTTCGGGAGCAACGTCGGGCTCCTCAACGGGATCGTCCTCGGTCTCGGCCAGGACCCCGTCCGCTGGCTCGAGCTCCAGCCGTGGAACAACCTGTTCCTCATGGTGATCATGGTCTGGATGCAGACGGGGTTCGCCATGGTCGTCCTGTCCGCGGCGATCAAGTCGATCCCCGACGAGATCATCGAGGCCGCCCGGATCGACGGCGCGTCGGAGCTCCAGGTGTTCTGGCGGATCATCGTGCCGACGATCATCCCGACGATCGTGGTGGTGACGACATACATGATCATCAATTCGATGAAGGTCTTCGACATCGTCTTCGTCCAGCCGGCGAACGCGGAGGCGAACGGCACGGTCGTGATGGCCGAACGGATGATCCGGTGGTTCTTCCAGCTCAACCACAACGGGCGGGGCGCCGCGGTCGCGGTGGTCCTGTTCATCGCCGTGATCCCGGTGATGATCTGGAACATGCGCCGCTTCCGGGAGGAGGAGGCGATCAGGTGAGCGCGACGCCGATCCCCGCGCCGGTGGCGGTCGAGGACCGACGCAGCACCGCGCCGGGCGACGTGCGGAAGGGCGGCTGGTTCATCCGCATCACGATCGTCGTGATCGTGATCCTGTGGTCGATCCCCACGCTCGGGGTCCTGATCACGTCGTTCCGCGCCGAGGAGCTGGTGAACACCTCGGGGTGGTGGACCGCGCTCGCGCATCCCTTCCGAGCGGCCGAATGGACCCTCGAGAACTACCGGGAGGCCATCACCGCCGCTGGCTTCGGCAGCGCGTTCATGAACAGCCTCGCCGTGACGATCCCGTCGACGGTCATCCCGATCACGATCGCCTCGTTCGCCGCGTACGCGTTCTCCTGGATGGAGTTCAAGGGCCGGTTCGTGCTGTTCGTGGCGGTCGTGGGACTGCTGGTCGTCCCGCTCCAGATGGCCCTGATCCCGATCCTCCGCATGTTCACGCAGGGCATCATCATCGGCACCTGGATCGTCTTCCCCGATCTGGACCTGAACCAGTCGTTCCTCGGGATCTGGCTCGCCCATGCCGCGTTCGGCCTGCCACTCGCGATCTACCTGCTGCGGAACTACATCGGGTCGCTCCCGTCGTCGATCATCGAGTCGGCTCGGATCGACGGCGCCGATCACTTCACGATCTTCTGGCGCCTGATCGTCCCGCTCTCCGTGCCCGCGCTCGCGGCGTTCGCGATCTTCCAGTTCATGTGGGTCTGGAACGATCTCCTCGTCGCGTACGTGTTCCTCGGCGGGTCGCAGGAGAACCGCGTTCTCACCGTCGCACTCCGGAACCTCGTTGGAACGACCGGGGAGAACTGGCAGATCCTCACGGCGGCCGCGTTCATCTCGATGGCGCTGCCGCTCATCGTCTTCTTCTCGTTGCAGCGGTACTTCATCCGCGGGCTGACGGCGGGCTCGGTCAAGGGTTGAGCGTGTCGCGCCGGACGCGGCGGTCCGGGCTTGGAGGCGCCGAGCCCCTGTCGCCGCAGAAGCGCTGGCGAGCGATCATCTTCGCGACGCTCGTGGTGGCCCCCGCCATGTGGTCGATCATCGCGGGGATTGTCGCGGCGGCGTCGGACGACCCCGACGCCCCGGCGGGCGCGCCGTTGATCGCCTTCGGACTGGCCGTCGTCCCCTTCGCCTTCCTGGTCCTGGCCTTCGTCTCCGAGCATCCGCGCGCGCCCGGGGCCGTGCTCCGCGCGATGGGCCTCTCGCTGCTCGTGGGCATCATCGTCGGCGCCGCCTGGCCGGACCCGGTGACGCCGCTCGTGGCCGGTCTCGCTGCGGGCGGCCTCGCGGCGCTCCGCCACGACCCGATGCAGTCGTGGAAACCGCGCGTAATCGCGGCGTTCGCGGCGACGGTGTTCGTCTTCCTGCTGCTGCTCGTCTCGGACCTCGGCCTCGTGATCGCGCCGGCGCTGCCGTTCACGAGCATCGGCGTCGCGGACGAGCTGGCCGAACGACGACGACCGGCGGCGCCGGACGGGTGACGGCGTTCGGGCACTTCGACGACCCGGCGCGCGAGTACGTGATCACGCGGCCGGACACGCCCCTGCCCTGGATCAACTACCTCGGGAGCGAGGAGTACTTCGCCATGATCTCGAACACGGGCGGCGGGTACTCCTTCTTCCGTGACGCCCGGCTCCGGCGGCTGCTCCGCTACCGCTATAACGCCGCTCCGGCCGACGTCGGCGGCCGGTTCCTGTACGTGCGGGACGACGCGACCGGCGGGTACTGGTCGCCGTCGTGGCAACCGGTCCAAGCCGACATCGAGGACTACCGGTGCCGTCACGGCCTCGGATACACGGTGATCGGCTCCGCGCGCGGCGGGATCGAGACCGAGACCCTGTACCTCGTCCCGCTCGGGGAGACCCTCGAGCTCTGGCGGACACGGATCACGAACCGTCGCGACGAGCCGGCGAGCCTGTCGGTGTTCGGCGCGGTCGAGTTCTGCCTCTGGGACGCCTGGGACGACCAGACGAACTATCAGCGGAACCTCTCGACCGGTGAGGTCGAGGTGGCGGACGGCGTCGTCTACCACGTCACCGAGTACCGTGAGCGCCGGAACCACTTCGCGTACCTCGCCTGTTCGCAACCGGTCGCCGGGTCCGACACGCAGCGCGAGGACTTCCTCGGGCCCAACCGCGGATGGGACCGGCCGGACGCGGTCGAGCGGGGTCGGTGCGCCGGTTCGATCGCCCACGGCTGGGCGCCGATCGGCGCCCTCCACGTCCCCCTGGCCCTGGCCCCCGGCGAGACCCGCGACGTCGTCTTCGCCCTCGGCTACGCGGAGAATCCGCCGGACGCCAAGTTCGACCCGCCCGGGTCGGGCCGGCTCGACCGCCGAGCCGTCCGGCGCGTGCTGGAGCGCTCGCTCGACGGCGAAGCGGTGGAGGCGGCGCTCGATCGCCTGCGTGAGCACTGGGCCGGCCTCCTCGACGTGCTGCGCGTGGAGACGCCCGACGAGCACGTCGACCGCATGGTGAACGTGTGGACCCCGTACCAGTGCATGGCGACGTTCAACCTGGGACGGTCCGCCTCCTCGTTCGACACGGGGATCGGACGCGGGATCGGGTTCCGCGACTCGAGCCAGGATCTGCTCGGGTTCGTGCAGATGGTGCCGGAGCGGGCACGGGAACGGCTCCTGGACCTAGCGGCGACGCAGCTGCCGACCGGCGGCGCGTACCACCAGTACCAGCCGCTCACGAAACGCGGCAACGACGCGATCGGGTCGGGGTTCAACGACGACCCGTTGTGGCTGATCCTCGCGGCCTCGGCCTACGTCGAGGAGACCGGCGACGCCGCGATCCTGGACGAGCCGGTGCCGTACGACAACGAGCCGGGCTCCGAGACACCGCTCTACGAGCACCTGCGGCGGGCGGCCGGCTACACGCTGGACCGGCTCGGGCCGCACGGCCTGCCGTTGATCGGCCGGGCGGATTGGAACGACTGCCTGAACCTCAACGCGTTCTCCGAGGAGCCGGGCGAGTCGTTCCAGACGGTCCCCAACCTCGAGGGCGGCGTCGCCGAGTCCGTGTTCATCGCCGGCCAGTTCGTGCTGGCGGCCGAGGAGCTCGCGCGGCTCGCCGAGCTGCGGGGAGCGACCTCGGACGCGGAGGGCGACCGGGCCGCCCGAGACCGGATGGTCGATGCCGTCCGCGACCACGGGTGGGACGGCGACTGGTTCCTCCGCGCCTACGACCGCGAGGGGAACGCCGTGGGCTCGAAGGAGAACGAGGAGGGACGGATCTGGATCGAGCCGCAGGGGATCTGCCCGATGGCGGGTATCGGCCTCGACGACGGCCGCGCCACGAGGGCGCTGGACGCGGTCGAGGAGCACCTCGGCACGCCGCACGGGCTCGTCCTGCTCGCGCCCGCGTACTCCCGCTACCACCTCGAGCTCGGGGAGATCAGCTCCTACCCGCCGGGGTACAAGGAGAACGGGGGGGTCTTCAGCCACACGAACCCGTGGATCGCGATCGCGGAGACGATCGTCGGCAACGGCGATCGCGCGCTGGAGCGCTACCTGCGGATCAACCCGTCGGCGCGGGAGGAGCTCTCCGATCTGCACCGCTGCGAACCCTACGTCTACGCTCAGATGATCGCGGGGAAAGAGGCCGCCGTGCCCGGGGAGGCGAAGAACTCGTGGCTGACCGGTTCCGCGCCCTGGAACTACGTGGCGATCACCCAGTGGATCCTGGGCATTCGGCCCGAGCACGAGGGTCTGCGGATCGATCCGTGCCTCCCCACGGCGTGGGAGGGGTTCACGGCGGTCCGGCGGTTCCGCGGCGCCACCTACGAGATCCGGGTCCGGAAGCCGCCCGGCGTGACGGGCCGGCTGTCGTCGCTCGTCGTGGACGGCAGCGAGATCGAGGGAACGGTGGTGGCGCCCGCGGCCTCCGGCGCTCAGGTCTCGGTCGAGGGCACGGTCGGCTGAGCGGTTCCTTCACGGGCCGCCGAGGCGGCGAACGCCGCGGCAGCGCACGCGAGGACCGGCACGAGGAACGCGAGGCGGAGCCCGTATCGATCGGCGAGCAGTCCGACGGCGATCGGGCCCACGACCGAGCCCGCGTACCCGGCCGTGAGCACGATCGGGAGGGCCGAGCCGCCTCCGCGCCGGACGAGGGATCCCGCCGATCGGAAGGCGAGGGGCACGACCGGCCCCAGACCCAGGCCGACGACCGCGAACCCCACGATCGACGGCGCGGCGGTGCCGACCACGAGGGCCGTGCCGAGCGCGAGGGCGGCCGCGGCGGCACCGATGCGCACGACGGTCGGCTGACCGATGCGCGCCACGAGCCGGTCGCCGACGAACCGCGAGGTCGCCATCCCCCCCGAGAAGGCCACCACGGCGAGGCCCGCGGCGGCCGGGGACGCGCCGGCCGGGCCGCGCAGGTACACCGCGCTCCACTCGATCGCGATGCCCTCCACGAGGAAGGATCCACCGGCGACCAGGCAGAGGAGCGCGATCCGCCGCTGCGTCGACGCGCTGCGGGGCTCGACGGCGCCGGGCGTCTCGCCCGACTCCCCCGACGCCGGCAGCCATCGCAGGAGCACCGACGACGTCCCCACGACGAGGGCGGCCGCGAGCGGGAGGTGCACGGTGATAGGCATCCCGAGGGCGATCCCGATCGCCGCGAGGCCCGCTCCCACGAAGAGGGAAACGCTCCACACACCGTGGATCGCCGTCATCACGCGCAGGCGGTACCGGCGCTCCACGGCGACGGCCTCGATGTTCATCGCGACGTCCACGAGGCCCGACGCGATCCCGATCGCGAAGAACGTCGCGCTCAGCGCCGGGAGTTCGGTCGATACGGGGAGCAGCGCGTACCCGAAGCCCAACACGGGGATGCCCGTGCGAACGAGCGCGCGGCCGCCTACCCGGCGAACGGCCGGGTCGGCGAGCCGCGTGCCGATCAGGAGGCCGGCCGCGAGCCATGCCAGCGCGATCCCGAGCCCGGCGGCGTCGAGCCCGTTCCGCGCCTTCAGCTGCGGGATCCACGGCCCGAGCAGCCCCGCGAGCATCGCGTGCGCGGCGAACGCCGCCGCGACGGCCGTCCTGGCTCGGCGGAGGGCGCGTCGGCTCGTGTCCATCCTCGGAGTCTGCCCGCACGGTGGTCCATCCGGCAGCCGCCCGGCCCCGGCGCCCCGTAGGCTGCACCCCATGTCCGACCCCGCGCGCGGGGACGCCGGCGCGCCGCCGTGGTGGCGCGCCGGCGTCCTGTACCAGATCTATCCACGGTCCTTCGCGGACTCCACGGGCGACGGTCACGGCGACCTCGGCGGCGTGATCGACCACCTCGACCACCTCGCGTGGCTCGGCGTCGACGGGATCTGGCTCAATCCCATCAACCCCTCGCCCGACGCCGACTGGGGGTACGACGTCGTGGATTATCGGTCCGTCGACCCCGACTTCGGCACCGACGACGATCTCGACCGACTGGTCACGGAGGCTGGCGCGCGTGGGATGCGCGTCCTGCTGGACCTGGTGCCCAACCACACGAGCGACCGGCACCCGTGGTTCGTGGACGCGCGCCGCGACCGCTCGGCGTCGCATCGTGACTGGTACGTCTGGGCGGACGGCAGGAGCGACGGCTCCCCCCCGAACAACTGGCGGTCTGCCTTCGGTGGCCCCGCCTGGACGTGGGACGACACGTCGGACCAGTACTACCTCCACAACTTCCTGCCGGAGCAGCCGGACCTGAACTGGTGGAACGACGAGGTCCGAGAGGAGTTCGACGATGTCCTGCGCTCGTGGTTCGACCGCGGGATCGCCGGGTTCCGGATCGACGTGGCACATGCCCTCGTGAAGGACCGCCAGCTCCGGGACGACTCGATCGCGCTGGAGACCGATCACCCACAGATCCAGCGCCACGGCCTGCGGTCCGACTTCAGCATGAACCGTCCGGAGGGGCACGACGTGCTGAAACGCTGGCGTGCGATCGCGAACGCGTACGACCCGCCGAGGGTGCTCCTGGGCGAGACCTGGGTGCTCGACCTCGAGACCCTCGTCGCCTTCTACGGGAGCGGCGACGACGAGCTGCACCTCGCGCTGAACGTACCGTTCGTGTTCTCGACGCCGGGCGACGGCATGCGCGAGGTCGTCGAGCGCACGGAGTCGCTGCTCCCGCCGGAAGCCTGGCCGCTGTGGAACGGCTCCAACCACGACGCCGGGCGGTTCCCGTCGCGCTGGGCCGAGGGCGACGAGGGGCGCGCCCGCGCGGCGATGGTGATCCTGCTCACGCTCCGCGGCACACCGCTGCTCTACTACGGCGACGAGATCGGCATGCGGGAGATCGAGGTCCCCCGGGAGCGGCTGCGCGACCCCGTGGGCATCCGCCACTGGCCTGAGGACAAGGGCCGCGACCGCAGCCGGACGCCGATGCAGTGGGACCGGGATGGAGGGTTCACGCGGGACGGCGTGGAGCCGTGGCTGCCGGTCGGCGACGCGGCCGCGCGCAACGTGGCGGACCAGCGCGACGACCCGGGCTCGATGCTGCACCTCTGCCGCGACCTGATCGCGCTGCGGCACGGACGCGCGGACCTTCGGTCCGGCGCGTCCGCGCCCGTCGAGGCGCCGGCCGGGGTCTGGGCCTGGCGTCGGGGAGACTCGACGCTCGTCGCCGTGAACCACGGCGACGAGGCGGCCACGGTGCCCGTGCCGGCCGGCGAGATCCTCCTGGGAACGGAGCGCGCCCAGGACGGCCGGCGGGTGGACGGATCGATCCGGCTCGAGCCTTGGGAAGCGATCGTCGTCGGCGAGGGGTGATCCGGCGACCGCCTACCGGCCGTCCGCGCCGGCGGGCGCGGGGGCGACCGGGATCACCGGCACGCGGATCCCCCGCTCGCCGAGGCGTCGCGTGATCCGCTCGCGCAGCGTCCGCTCCACGTCCATCACCTTCGACGGGCGCGTGTCCGCCACGACGCGCATCACGAGCGCGTCCTGCCCCATCCGCTCGACGCCGAGGACCGAGGGACCCTCGTGGATCCACTCGCTCAACGTCCGGTCGGACTTCAGCTCCTCGAACAGCTCCTCGAGGACCCGCCGGAGGTTCTCCACGTCCTCCTCGTAGCCCGCCCGCACGTCCACGATCGCGCGGGCCCACCCGCGCGATCGGTTGCTCGCCACGATGATGTTCCCGTTCGGCACGATGTGGAGGGTGCCGTCGAACGCGCGCAGGCTCGTCACCCGGAGCGTCAGGCTCTCGACGCGTCCGATCACCTTGCTGGACGGCGTCTGGATCTCGACGTTGTCCCCGACGCCGAACTGGTTCTCCATCAGGATGAAGAAGCCGGACAGCGTGTCCCGCACGACGCTCTGCGCGCCGAAGCCCAGGGCGACGCCGGCGACCCCGGCGCTGGCGATCAGCGGTCCGAGGTTGATGTCGAACTCTCCGAGGACGAGCAGGATCGCGATCGTCCAGATCACGACGATCAACGCGGTCGAGAGCGCGTGCGTCAGCGTCGTCGCGCGCTGGAGGTTCAGCTCCTGCGTGAGGCTCGCCGTCCCCTCGAGGCGGCGACGGAACCGGTTCACGGCGAGCCGGGCGACGAACGTGACGACGAGCGCGACCAGGACGACGATCAGGATCGGAAGCCCGTGATCGAAGAACCAGTCGCCGAAGTCGCGTGCCTGCGCGAGGATATCCATGCGCCCATGCAATCGGCCGCGGAAGGCGGCGTCAATGACGCAGGTCGGATGGAGCGGCCGCCGGCTCCGGTCTGGCTCCGTCACTCGGGAGGTTCTAGGCTTCGCGCGATGGCCACCCCACCCGAAGCTTCGCCGGAGGCGACCCTCGAAGATCGGCATCGGCTCTACGAGACCCTGTTCGAATCGAGCCTCACGGCGATCGCGGTCGTCGATGCCGAGAACGTGGTGACCGGGTGGAACCCGGCCGCGGAGCGGCTGTTCGGCTTCTCCCAGGCGGAGGCGGTGGGCCGACCCATCGACGATCTCGTCGCCCACGATCCGTCCATCCTGTCCGATGCGCGGGCCGTGAACGAACGGGTGTTCGTGGAACCGGTCCAGCGCATCACGCGTCGCACGACGAAGGACGGAACGCTCGTCGACGTCGTGATCCGGGGCGTCCCGATCATGATGAACGAGCGGCGGGTCGGGGCGTTCGCGATGTACGAGGACGTCGGCGAGCTCGTCCGCCAGCGGCGGTTCTTCGAGTCGCTGGTCGAGCAGAGCCCTACGGCGATCGTGACGATCGATGAGGACGTCAACGTGACGCTGTGGAACCCGGGTGCGGAGCGTCTCTTCGGCTACTCGTCGGCCGAGGCGATCGGCCGGAACCTCGACGACCTGATCGCGAGCGATCCCGACATCCACGCCGAGGCGACCGCGTGGAGCGCCGAGGGGATGGCGGGCGGGTCGTTCCAGCGGATCGGCCGGAGAACCCGGAAGGACGGGTCGCTCGTCGATGTCGAGATCGTGGCCGTCAGTGTCCAGCTCGAGGGTGAGCCGATCGGCTTCTACATCATCTACCACGACGTCACGGAGCTGGAGCAGGCGCGCCGAAGGCTCGAGGCGCGGATCGACGAGCAGATGGCGGAGCTCGTCCGTACTGGCGAGCTCGCCCGGTTCCTCCCGCAGCAGGTCGCCGAGGGTCTGCTCGGCGGGCGGCTCCACGCGGAAGAGCCGTTCGAGCGGCGCAGGATCACGGTGCTGTTCGCCGACATGGTCGGGTTCACCGACCTGTCGGAGAGCCTCGAGCCCGAGGAGCTCGCGGAGGTGCTCAACGGCTACCTGCGCGAGATGACCGCGGCGGTGATCGCCCACGGAGGGTCCCTGGACAACTTCATCGGCGACGGGGTGATGGCGGTGTTCGGCGCACCGCAGGAGCTGCCGGAGGCCGAGCAGGCGTGGGCGGCCGTCGAGGCGGCGATGGAGATGCGGGAGCGCTGTCACGACCTCGCCACGTCGCTCCGGGAGCGGGGGATCCCGGCCGACCCGGAGATCCGCGTGGGCTTGAACACCGCCCACTGCACGGTGGGCGTGTTCGGCAGCGAGGTGATGCGGGCCTACAAGGCGGTCGGCTTCGGCGTGAACGTCGCGGCTCGCCTCCAAACCGCGGCAGACCCCGGATCGATCCTCTGCGGCTTCCGCACCTACGCGCTCGTCAAGGACCGCGTGACGGCGGAGGAGCGCGGCGCGCTCTCCGTGAAGGGCGCCGTCCGGCCGGTCGAGGCCTGGGAGATCATGGGTCTGCTCGACCGCTGAGATCGGCGACCGGCCGTTCGGCCGGGGACGTCCCGATCGTCTCGAGGACCCGTGCGGTCGCCTCCAGCACGAGCCGCTCGCGCAGGTCCGCGAGCTCCTGGTCGGTCATCGCGCCGATCGACGGCGTGAGGTGGCGTCCGTGCTCCCGGAACGCGTACGCGGTCTCGCCGTGCTCCGCGAGGTCGACGCCCTCGTCCTCGGCCTCGGCCGCGACGCGGAACCCGATCAGCCGATCGACCAGGGCGAGGATCGCGAGCGTCGCACCGAACGCGAACACGAGCGTGATCCCCGCGGCCGCGGCCTGCCGTCCCAGCTGGGCCCAGCCTCCGTTCGCGCCGGCCGGGTTCACGACCAGGCTCGCGAACACGCCCGTGAGCAGCGCGCCCACGAGACCCCCGACCATGTGCACGCCCACGGCGTCGAGCGAGTCGTCGTAGCCGAGCCGTCCCTTCAACGCCACCGCGGCGAAGCACACGGCGCCGCCGGCCAGCCCGATCAGGAGCGCCGGGACCGGTCCGACGTAGCCCGCCGCCGGCGTGATCGCGACGAGGCCCGCGACGGCCCCGGTCGCGCCGCCCACGGCCGTCGCCTTCCCGTGGCGGATCCGCTCCGGCACGAGCCAGCCGATCATCGCCCCGGCCGCCCCCAGGTGCGTCGCGAGGAGGGCGGAGGCGGCGACGCCGTTGGCCCCCAGCGCGCTGCCGGCGTTGAAGCCGAACCAGCCGAACCAGAGGATCCCGGCCCCGAGCAGCACCATCGGGACGTTGTGGGGAGCGAAGTTCCCTCGCGCGTGGCCGCGACGCCTGCCCACGTAGAGAGCCGCGGCCAGCGCCGCCGCGCCGGCGCTGATGTGGACGACCGTCCCGCCGGCGAAGTCCAGGGCGCCGATCCCGTCGGCGCCGAGGAAGCCGCCGCCCCAGACCCAGTGGGCGAGCGGTGCGTACACGAGGAGCGACCACGCCGCCACGAACGCGACGTACCCGCCGAAGCGCACGCGCTCCGCGAACGCGCCGGCGATCAGGGCCGGCGTGATCACCGCGAACATCAGCTGGAACGCGGCGAACGCGGTGTGCGGCACGGTCGGGGCGAGCGCGTGCGGCGCCTCGGCGACGCCTCGGAAGCCGACGTGGGCGAGCCGTCCGATCACCCCCCCGACGTCCTCGCCGAACGCGAGGGTGTAGCCGGCGAGGAGCCAGACGACTGACACGATCGCGATCGCGGCGAGCGATTGCATCATCGTCCCGAGGACGTTCTTGGACCGGACCAGGCCGCCGTAGAACAGCGCCAGGCCCGGCGTCATGAACAGCACGAGCGCCGCCGCGCCCAGCACCCACGCCGTGTCGCCGGTGTCGATCCCCGCCCCAGGTCCCATCGCACGAACCCCCATGTCGTCGATGGTCCGTTTATGAGGCATGGACGTCTCTCCGCCGTGACGTCCGTGTTTCGTTCACGTAAACCTTGGACCGGCGCGGCCGTGCTCTCAGTAATCCAGCTGCCGCTCGAGCCGGTCGAGCCGCTTCTCGAGGTCGCGGACCCGTCGGTCTCCGGAGTGTTGTTTCCGTCGACGCATCGCGAACCTCGTGGCGACCCCGAGCACGCCGATCCCGGCGAGGGCCGCGGCGATCCGCTTCGCCAGGCGGGCCGTGGCCGGCAGCCTCCACTCGAGCTCCCGGATCTCGCCGTCCAACCGCGCGCGGGTGGCCTCGATCTCCGTCAGCGTTTGAGCTGCTGTTTCGCCCACTGGATGTCCTCCTTCAGCGTTCGCTGGGTGAGCTCGGGCTTGGCCGCCGCCGAGCGCATCCGGGCGCGCGCGACCACGACGGCGATCGCTGCGAGGATGCCGAACACACCTGCCACGATCAGCATCGCGGCCCAGCGCGGCATCACGAGATCGAGCGCCTCCGCGGCGGTCAACCCGAGGAACCCGATCACGAAGAGGCCGAGGATCGCGGCTGCGGCGAACACCCCGACGGCCTGTGCGCGGGTACTCACCATCTCCCCGATCTCCTGCTTCGCCAGCTCGATCTGCTTCGTGAGCAGGGTCGAGAGATCGGCGGCGATCGAACGGAGCAGCGGCCCCGTGCCGCGGCCTCCGTTCGACCCCGGCGGCGGGACGCCCGGCGGGATCGGCTGTTGCTCCGGTGCGACTGGTGTCTGCACGGTCCCCTCCCCTCACGCCCGCTCCGCGGGCGGTTCGGCCTGGATCCTCTTGCGGATACCCGGTCGGCCGCGGCACGCAAACAGCGGCGTGAAGGCTCGATCTCGACCTCTGGTTACGAAAGGGGGAGGCCGCGATCGTTCGCGAGCCGCGGAAGGGCGGCCGCGCGGAGCGCGGCCGCCCCCGTGCACGGCCGCGTGATGCCGGAGACCGGTGGGCCCGCCCGGCCGATCCGGATCCAGTAGCACGTCCCGCTCGGGGCGCGGACGGCGGCCGCCCACGTGCGGTCGGTCGCCGCCACCGAGACCACCCGGGGAATCGTCGAGGGTCCGTCGACGAACGTGTAGCCGCGCTGGAGCGCGGCGAGGTGACCCGGGCCGGCCTCGAGGAAGCTTCCGCTGTACGACGAGGCGATCCGCGCGGCCGCCAAGGCGAGCCGGAGCGACTCCCGCGCGGCGTCGTCGGTCACGGCCGGGCCGGCCGCACCGGGGATCCGCCGCACCTCGAGGGATCCCGGCAGCACTTCATGGTGCGTCCGCGCCAGGCTCTGACGCTCGCTCGCGATCACCCAGCGAGCGAACAGGACGATCCCGAGCACGACGAGGGCGCCGACCACCGCCGCGCGGACGATCCTCGGATCGACCTTGCGACGGATCGGCGTGGTGGCTTCGAACGCGAACGCCTCATCCATCCCCTCGCGGTATCGGCCGTTCCGAGCGCGAGGCTGAGCCTCGCGAGCTACCAGGTGGGATCGGAGGCGGCCATCGCCGCGTCCCCGGTGCACGAGGAGCCGCTCCCGTACGACGTGGCCCCCGCCGCGTCGATCCTGACCCACCAGCATGTCCCCGACTCGGACCGGACGGCCGCCGCGAATCCGCTCTCCCCGAGGGCGTAGGAGACCGTGCCCGGATCGCCGGAAGGACCGGTCGTGAACGTGAGCGTCGGGTTCCCGCCCGAGAGAGTCGCGAGGTCGGCGGGATAGCGGCCCTGTTGCGAACGCATGGTCAGCGCGACCACGACCGCGCGACCAAGTGCGCCCTGGGCTGCGCTGTCGTACGCGCGATCCACTTGGGAAACCACCGACTGCTCGACGCTTCCCTCATCGGCACCACTCCAGAAGACGTAGACGAGAACGCCGGCGACGACGAGGACGGTAACGAGCACGACGATCCGGGGATCGATCGAGCCTCGCACCGGGCGCTTCGTGCGACCGCCGAATTGGAACTCATCCACCCAACGAGTATCGGGTATCGGACAGGCAACGATGAAGGGCGGCCCGCGTACCATCGCTCCGCGAGTGAGATCGGGGACGTGCTGTCGGCGATCGAGTCGCTCTCCGCGAAAGGCGAGCATGGCGCTCGCGACGTCGTGGCACGGAGGCAGGGCCGGCTAGACGCGTCCGGAGAACGTGTCGCAGGTGTTCGGGTCGCCCGTCCGGTAGCCGGTCCGGAACCACTTCTGGCGCTGCGCCGACGACCCGTGCGTCCACGCTTCGCGGTTCACCTGGCCCTGGACCTCGCGCTGGATGCGGTCGTCGCCGACGGCGGCCGCCGCGTCCAGCGCCTGCGCGATCTGCTCGTCGGACACCGACTCCAGGAACCCCGTGTCGACGGCGTTCGCGAACCAGACGCCGGCGAAGCAGTCGGCCTGGAGCTCCGACCGGACCGCGGCACTCTGCGGGCCCTCTCGGTCGCCCGCGACGCGGTCCAACGTCCCGACGAGGTTCTGCACGTGATGGCCGTACTCGTGGCCAAGCACGTACGCCTCGGCGAACGGCCCCCCCTCCGCCCCGAACCGAGCCTGCAGCTCCTGGAAGAACCCCAGGTCCACGTAGACCTTCTGGTCCGCCGGGCAGTAGAACGGCCCGACGTCCGCGGTCGCGAAGCCGCAGCCGGTGTCGGTCGACTCCGAGAAGAAGACGGTGGTCGCCGGCCGGTAGCCCTGGAGCGCCTCGCGCCAGTACGCCTGGACGCTGTTGACCGTGCCGATCAACCGACAGTCGCGGCTCGACTCGGCGTCCTCTTCGGTCCGGCACTCTTCGATCACCTCACCCTGTTGCTGGCCGCCCGCGACGACGCCGTCGAGCGACTGCAGCGCGCTGAGATCGATGCCCTCGCCGCCGAGGAGCGTGACGAGGAGGACGACGATCAGACCGATCGCCCCGCCGCCGCCGCCGATCGCCATCCCCCGGCCACCCCGCATGCCACGCATGCCCCTGCGGTCCTCGACCTGGGTGGGGTCGAGCTTCGTCCCCTTCTGGAAGTCCACGGGTTGACCGTTCCCCGGAACCTTCGCCCCGGAAACGTCGAGCGTCGCGCTGCTCGATCTGCCCGGCGATCCCGGATGTGTTGCGCAGCTACTGAAGAGGGGTCCGACGCGCCTCCGGCCGGATCACGGCGTCGGTCGCGAACATCCCCGGCTATCCGACCGGTGACCGATCGGAATGCGCTGTACCATCGTGCGGCGTTCGGACGTTCGAAGCCGAACTTCGCGTAGAGCGAGTGGGCGCCGCGCGTGTTGAGGAACCAGGTGAGGTCGCGATGCGGCGGATGCTCGACGGCCTCCCGGACGAGCTCCTCGCCGAGCCCCCTCCCCCGGTGCTCCGGCAAGACGAACACGTCGCCGAGCCACGCCATGTTCGAACCGTCCGAGATCACCCGCGCGAACCCGACGAGCTCGTCGCCGCGGTACACGCCGATCACGCGCGTGGATCCGCGGACGAGCCGCTCGATCGTGGCGCGATCCCGCCCTCGCGACCAGTAGGCCTCCTCCGCCAGGAAGCGGTGCACGACGTCGACGTCGATCCGTTCGCGGTCGTCGTCGAGCTCGTAGCCGTCGGCGAGCTCTCGGCGCATCAGCAGACGAGACCGAGACGCCGATGCTCGAGCGCCGGCAGCACCGACCTGATCCGCCGCAGGTCCCCCGTGTCGACGTCCGCGAGCCAGACGCCCGATCCTTCCTCGGGTGCTTCCACCAACACGTCGCCCCACGGACCGACCACCATCGAGCGCCCGTGGGACCGGCGCGGCTCGTCGGGCGAGCCGAACTCGCCCCACTGCGCCGCCGCCGCGACGAACGCCTGGTTCTCGATCGCCCGGGCGCGGAGCAGCGGCTCCCAGTGCGCGACACCGGTCTGATGCTGGAACTGCGACGGCAGCGCGAACAGGTCGGCGCCGAGCACCATCAACCCACGGAACAGCTCGGGGAACCGGAGGTCGTAGCAGATCGCGAGGCCGGCGCGGACATCCTCGACCTGGTGGCTGACGAGCTCGGTCCCGGCCGTGATCGTCGCCGACTCGCGGAACGGCGGCTGGCCCTCGAGCTCCACGTCGAACAGGTGGATCTTCCGATATCGGGTGACGAGCTCGCCGGCGCGGTCGAACAACGGTGAGGTGTTGTAGATCCGGCCTCCGTCGCGCTCGTGGACGCTCCCGCCGACGATCCACATGCCGGACCGGGTGGTTGCCTTTGCGAGCATCTCCGCCGCGCGACCGCCCGGGACCGGCTCGGCCACGTCGGCGACGCCGGCCCGCGGCCCGAGGTACGGGAACAGCTCGGGGAGCACGGCGAGGTCGGCGCCGCCGTCGCCGGCCTCCCGGAGGAGGCGATCGGCCTCCTCCAGGTTGGCGTCGACGTCGGCGCCCGAACGCATCTGGCACACGGCGACCCGCATCGGGCGCAGTCTACGGGCGGACGGATCGCGGCCTCGGCGACCGCAACCGTGGGAGGGATGTGCGATTGCGCGGCAACCCGCGCGGGTACGGCTAACCCAGCCTGTTCGGAGGGAGGACCGCATGGTGATAGCGCAAGTGGACTTCGAGGGCGGCCTCGAGCGTGCCTGGGAGGAGATCATCACGTTCGTGCCGAAGCTCCTCGGTTTCCTGTTGATCCTGGGCATCGGCTTCTTCGTCGCCAAGGCGATCGAGAAGCTGCTCGATGGGCTGCTGGAGCGCGTCGGCTTCGACCGGCTCGTCGAGCGAGGCGGGCTGCGGACGATGCTCGCGAGGTCGAGCCTCGACGCGAGCTCGATCCTGGCGAGGATCGTGTTCTACGTGGCGTTCCTGTTCGTGCTGCAGCTCGCGTTCGGCGTCTTCGGGCCGAACCCGATCAGCGATCTGCTCGAGGGCATCATCGCGTTCCTGCCCAAGCTCTTCGTCGCGATCGTGATCGTCGTGATCACGGCGGCGATCGCGACGGGTGCGAAGACGCTCGTGGAGTCGCTCCTCGGAGGGCTCAGCTACGGGCGCACCCTCGCCATGATCGCATCAGCCGCGATCTGGGTGATCGGGATCGCGGCGGCCCTGAACCAGATCGAGATCGCGCCGGAGATCGTGAACGGTCTGTTCTACGCGATGCTCGCCCTGATCGTGGGCGTCGGGATCGTCGCGATCGGCGGCGGCGGCATCCAGCCGATGCGCGAGCGGTGGCAGCGGACGCTGTCCCGGATGGACGCCGAGGCCCCGCGCCTGCGCGCCGAGGCGCGATCGAAGGCTCCCGAGGTCCGCGACGAGGTCCGCCAGCGCACCGACGAGGTGCGCCGCGAGATGCGGTCCGATGTCGAGACGGAGACGACGGAGTCGACGCAGCCGTATCGCTCCTAGTCCGAGGACCGCAGCGACCAAGGAGGGCGGGCGGTGAACGCCCGTCCTCCTGCGTCACCTACGAGAGCTCGGCGGCGAGGGCGTGGTCGCGGGCGACCTCGCGCGCCCGCCGTCGCGGCCATCCGAGGTCGTCGGCGTGCCGACCGTCCAGGGCGTGATGGACGACGACCGTCCCACCCGCGAAGAACTCCACGTGCGGTCCGCAGACGCATTCGTCCTGGACCTCCTCGTGCTCGAGCCAGTCCTGGGTCGGGACGACGTGCAGCGTCTCGCTCATGCTCTAACGGTCGGTCGGTCGACCCGGCGACCTGAGCGTCCCCACCCCATGCCGGCGCCGGACGATAGCACCGCTCCTCGCCCGGTCAAGGAAGCCGGCGAGAAGCGCTGAGCCTCGCGCGGCTACGTCGCGAGCGCTTCCCGGATCCGGTCCAGGGCCGCCGGGTCCTCGAGGCTCGACAGGTCCCCCGGATCCTCCCCCAGCGCGGCGGCCCGGATCGCGCGCCGGACGATCTTCGCGCTCCGGGTCTTGGGGAGCTCCGGGACGAACACGACCTTCGAGGGCAGGAACGAACGCCCGAGTTGGTCGGCGACCACGTTGCGGAGCGCGGTCGACAGACGCCGGTCGGGCTCCACGGCCGGCCGAAGCACGACGAAGCACCAGATCGTCTCGCCCTTCAGCGAGTGTGGGACCCCGATCGCCGCCGACTCGGCCACCGAGGGATGCGAGGCGAGCGCGCTCTCGACCTCGGCCGGCCCCAGTCGCTTCCCGGCGACGGACAACGTGTCGTCGGACCGCCCGTGCAGGAACCAGAACCCGTCCTCGTCGCGGGTGGCCCAATCGCCGTGGACCCACACGCCGGGGAACCGCTGCCAGTACGTCTCGAGGTAGCGCTCGCGATCGCCCCAGATCCCGCGCGTCATCGACGGCCACGGCTGGCGGCACACGAGCTCGCCCACCTCGCTCGCGGGGACGGGCGCCCCCTCGGCGTCGACGATGTCGATGTCCATCCCGAGGGCCGGCCCGCGGAGCGTGGTCGGTTTGAGCTCGCAGATCGGCAGGGGCGACAGGAAGCACGCGCCCACCTCCGTGCCCCCGCTCAGGTTGATGATCGGGAGCCGCGAGCCGCCGACCTCGCGATGCAGCCACAGATACGGATCGGGGTTCCACGGCTCGCCCGTGGACGCGAGGATCCGGAGCGAGGACAGATCGTGCCGTCGAACGTGGTCGGTCCCGGACGGGATCAGCGCCCGGATCAACGTCGGCGACACCCCGAGCGTCGTGATGCGGTGCCGCTCGACGAGCGACCACAGCCGATCCGGGCCCGGGTGCGTCGGCGCGCCGTCGTAGAGGAACACGGTCGAGCCGAGCGCGAGCGCCCCGACGATCTCCCAGGGCCCCATGATCCACCCCAGGTCCGTCACCCAGTGCAGGACGTCACCCGGCTGGAGGTCGACCTGGTACGCCACCTCGGACGCGATCTTCACGAGGAAGCCGCCGTGCACGTGGAGCACGCCCTTCGGCCTGCCCGTCGTCCCGCTCGTGTACCCGATGAACAGCGGATGCTCCGGGTCGAGCGGCTCGGACGGGAGCGGTCGGTCGGGTTGCTCCTCGACGAGCGCGCGCCAGTCGCGCTCATCGGGACCTGCGCCGGGACCCGCGTGCCGCAGGACCACGGTGGTGGCTCCGGTGCCGGACCGCTCGACCGCGCGGCGCGCCGTCTCGAGCATCGACACGGCGCGCCCCTTCCGCGGGAACCCGTCCGCGGTCAGCAGCACCTTCACCCGCGCGTCGGCGAGTCGCACGGCGACGGCGTCCGCCCCGAACCCGCTGAAGATCGGGACCCAAATCGCGCCGATCTTCGAGCACGCCATCACCGCGGCGACGGTCTCCGGGAGCATCGGGAGGAAGACCCCCACCGCGTCCCCGAGCCCGACGCCGAGGTCGAGGAGCGCGCGTCCGAGCCTGTCGGTCTCGCGCCGGAGTTCGGCATACGTCCATGACCGGGTCTCGCCGTCCTCGCCCTCCCAGCCCACGGCCGGCGCGTCCGGCGTCGCTTCCGCCCACCGGTCGACGCACTGGTGCGCGAGGTTCACGCGCCCGCCGCCGAACCACGTGGCCCACTCGACGCCGCCGGACACGTCCAGCACGCGCTCGTACGGCTCGAGGAACGCCATGTCGAGGTCTCGAACGACCGCGTCCCAGAACCAGGAGACGTCCTCGACCGATCGCCGCACGAGCTCGTCGTAGGTCTCGATCCCGTGGCGGCGCATGAACCGCGTGACGTTCGCCCGCTCGATCACCTCGGGCGTCGGCGACCAGATCACGTCGCTCATCCCGCCACGATACGTGGGAGGACGATCGGACCGGGCGGGCCCCGCACGTGATGGACCGCGCCCGCCTCCGATATACATGGACGCATGGCACCCCGGGTGGCCGTGATCGGAGCCGGCTGGTCCGGCTTCGCTCCGACGACGGCCGGCTTCTCCTACAAGGAGCTGATGTTCGAGGCCGCCCGGCAGGCGTACGAGGACGCCGGTGTGGATCCTCGCACCGAGATCGACTCGTTCGTGGCCTGCTCGGAGGACGTCGAGGAGGGCACGAGCATCTTCGACGAGTACGTGCCCGACCAGCTGGGTGCCGTGCAGCGTCCCGTCCAGACGGTCGCGTCGGACGGTCTGTTCGGCCTGGCCACCGGCGTGATGCTGATCCGGAGCGGCGTGGCGTCACGCGTGGCCGTCGAGGCCCATTCGAAGGCCAGCGACCTGGTGACGAAGGGCCGCGTGGACCGCTTCGCGATGGACCCGGTCCTCAACCGACCGCTCGGCGTCAACGCGACCGCGCTCGCGGGGCTCGAGATGCGGCGGTGGCTGCACGTCGCCGGCCGAACGGAGTCCGAGTGCGCGGAGGTCGCGGCCCGCAACCGCGAGCACGCGCGAGGCAACCCGCGCGCGTCCTACGCGGACGTTCGCGACGACACGCCGACATTCGATCCGCTCACGAGGGAGCAGACCGCGGAACCCGCGGACGGCTGCGTCGTGCTCGTGCTGTCCGCCGAGGACCACGCGCCGGCCGACGCCGTCTTCGTGGACGGCATCGGCTGGAGCCAGGACGCGCCCTCGGTCGAGAGCCGCGACTGGGATCGGGCCGCGGCCGCCGAGCGCGCCGCCGCGGCCGCGTACGATCGCGCCGGGATCGATCCTTCTGACGTGGAGCTCGCCGAGGTCGACGACACGTTCGCGTACAAGCAGCTGCAGCACCTCGATGCGCTCGGGCTTGCCGAGCTCGACGCCGCTCGCGTGAACGCGAGCGGCGGCGCGCTCGGCGAGGGCCACCTGCGCGAGGCTAACGGCCTCGCGCGCGGGCTCGCCTGCATCGAACGGCTCCGCGCGGGCGACGCCCGCGTCGGGGTCGCCCAATCCTGGCGAGGCGTCCCCTCGACCTCGGCGGCCGTGGCGGTGATGCGGCGATGAGCCCGCGCGTCGCCGTCGTCGGCGCCGGCATGACCAGGTTCGTCCGCCGCGCCCAGGACACCGGCAAGGAGCTCGCGGCGATCGCGACGCGGGAGGCCCTCGCCTCCTGCGAGCTCAAGCTCGAGGACGTCGACGCCGTGTGCCTCACGAGCGCTCCCGACGCCTTCGACGGCGTCCACCGCAAGGGCGACTACCTGTCCGACGGCGCCGGCGCGTGGGGCAAGCCGTACATGCGCACCTACGTCGGCGGCGGCAGCGGCGTGTTCACGGCGATCCAGGGGTGGTACACCGTCGCCTCCGGCCTCGCCGACGTCGTCGTGTGCGTGGCCGAGGAGAAGATGTCGTCCTGCCAGCCGCACCCGCAGGGCGCGTTCCTCACGATCTTCGACAACATCCTGGAGCGACCGCTCGGGCCGAACCTGCTGTGGATCTTCGCGCTCGAGATGCAGCGGTACATGCAGGCGTACGGGTTGGACAAACGCGACATCGCGCAGGTCGCGGTCAAGAACAAGCGGAACGCCGCGGGGCACCCGGCGGCATTGCTCGGGCAGGCCGACATCACGGTCGAGGACGTGCTCGCGAGCGAGACCCTCGCGTGGCCGGTGCAGCGGCTGGACGTCTCGCCGATCTCCGACGGCGCCGTCGCGATCGTGATGGCGTCGGAGGAGGCCGCGAAGCGACTCACGGACCGGCCGGTCTGGGTGCAGGGCGTCGGCTGGAACCTGGACACGACCTACTGGACGAACCGCGACCTCGTGTACCCGGAGTACGTCGAGAACGCCGCGCGGATGGCCTACGGGATGGCCGGCGTCGACGAGCCGCGGAAGGAGATCCACGTGGCCGAGCCGTACGACCCCTTCGACTACAAGGAGCTCCATCACCTCGAGGGACTCCTGCTGTTCGATCGCGGCAAGGCGCCCGAGGCGGCGGCCGACGGCGTGACCGCGCGCGACGGTGACCTGCCCTGCTGTCCCTCGGGTGGCCTGCTCGGTGTCGGGAACCCGATCGCGGCCGCCGGCCTCATGAAGATCGCCGAGCTCTTCTGGCAGCTCCGCGGCGAGGCCGGTGCGCGCCAGGTGCCGGGCACGCCCGAGCGCGGGGTCGCGCAGGCGTGGGGCGACCTGATGCAGGTCGGGACCGTCGTGGTGATGGGGAGCGACGGCTGGCCGCCCACGACGGCCTCCGTGGCGCCGCAGCCGCCGCCGGAGCCGAAGGCCACGTCGCTGTCGGAGGAGGCCTTCCGGTCGGCCACCGGCGCCGTGGAGCAGCGGCTCGACGCCGCCTACGACTGGGACGCGGGCGAAGCCGTCGGGACGTTCCTGGAGGGACTCCGCGAGCAGCGGATCCTCGCGACGACGTGCGACTCGTGCGGCCGGACCCTCGTGCCGCCGCGGATGTTCTGCGAACGGTGCTTCCGACCGATCGACGGCTGGACCGAGGTCCCGCAGACGGGCAATGTCGAGACGTTCTCGATCTGCCACGTCACGTGGGACATGCGGCCGCTCGACGAGCCGCAGATCCCGGCGGTGATCCGGCTCGACGGGACGAGCGAGGGCGGCTTCCTCCACCTGCTCGGCGAGGTCGCTCCCGACGACGTCCGCGCCGGGATGGAGGTCGAGGCGGTGTGGAAGCCGCCCGGCGAGCGCGCGGGCTCGATCCTCGACATCGCGTACTTCCGGCCGCTCGACCCCGAGCTCCGTCGCGAGCTCGTCGCGGCGACCGCGGTGGCGGAACCGATCCTGGAGTCGTCGACGTGAGCCCGACGAAGATCCCCGGCGAGCTGTCGGTCTCGTTCCGGTACACGCCCGGCGTGGGGAACACGGCGTTCTTCGAGGCGCTCCGGGACCGCGGCGTGTTCCTCGGCTCGCGATGCGATCACTGCGGCGTCACCTACCTCCCGGCGCGCGTCTTCTGCGAACGCTGCCTGGCCGAGCTGGAACCCGATACCGAGTGCGGCCCCTCCGGCGAGCTGCTCTCGTGGACGGTCGTCCGCCTGGACGTGGACGACGGCCCGCTCGACGCGCCCGTCACCTACGGGCTGGTGAAGCTGGACGGCGCCGACACGGCCTTCCTGCATCGCCTCCTCGACGCGGACGGCGAGCCCAGGATCGGAGATCGGGTGACCGCCGTGCTCGCCACCGAACGGGACGGGTCGATCCTGGACGTCGAGGGATTCACCCCGGCCCGCTAGCCGACGCCGCGCCAGTCGACCGCCGCGACCCGCACCGGCTCCGCGAGGCCCTTCAGCATGACCTCGCGTGGCTCCTCGGCGACGACACCCTCGATGCCGTCCAGGGTCTCCATGCTCGCCAGGACCTCGCCGCCGTTCGCCAGCGCGGCGATCCTGGCCGCGGCGTGCACTCCTGCGCCTTCGTAGTCTCCTCGCGTCCGCGTCGCCTCGGCCGAATGGATGCCGATCCGTACGCCCGGCGCGAACCCATGGTCGCGCCGATGATCCGCGAGGGACCGCTGGATCTCGGCCGCGCACGAAAGTGCCTCGGGCGCATCTTCGAACGCCACGAAGAAGCCATCGCCGGTGCGATGGACCTCCTCGCCCGCGTGGCGCTCGAAACAGCCGCCGAGCGTCTCGTCGTGCCACCGGAGGAGGTCGTGCCACGCCTCGTCCCCGATCGCTTCCACGAGGGCCGTCGAGCCGACGATGTCCGTGAACATGAACGTGCGCGCCTCGCGGGAGCGCGACGGGCCGGCGATGGATGCGAGGAGCGCGTCGGCACGCGCCAGCTCCGGGCGCGCGCCGAGGCGTTCGAACGCGGCCCTCGCGGACCCGAGCTCGAGCTTCGCGGCCTCCGTATCGGCGCGCGCGACGTGCGCATCCGCCAACCGCGCCGATGCGAGCGCGGCCTCGAACGGCGCGTCGATCTCGCGCCAGAGTCGCCGCGCGTCGCGGAACATCCGGGCGGCC
>DASUPO010000035.1:0-2629 GCA_036281075.1 Actinomycetota bacterium
GCGGCCGACGTCGCGCACCGCGACGCGAGCGACCTCGAGCCCGACGCCCGCTCGTCGAGCGACGTCGTCGCCGCGCTCGTGCAGCAGCCGGATCACCGCGGCGCCCACGGTGCCGCCCCCGAGCAACCCGACGCGCACGACCCGCGCGCCGACCTCGTGATCTCCATCGTTCGTCACGCGTCGCTCCCGATCCAGGCCGCCATGAGTATCTCGTCCTCGTAACCGTAGGACTTGCGCGAATGCCTCGCGAGCCTCCCCTCCTCGACGAACCCACGGGAGCGGTACAGGGCGATCGCCGCGTCGTTGTGCGGGTACACGGAGAGCACGAGCTTCTCGATGCCGACCCGCGTCGACCACGCGATCGCCTCGTCCATCAGACGCCTGCCGATCCCGCGGCCGCGCGCGTCGGCGGCGACCGCGATCGCGAGCGACCCGACGTGCTGGGTCACCGGATGCCGCTCCCGCTGCACCGTGACGTGACCCACGAGCCGCGACCCCTCGAACGCGAGGAGGTGGACCTCCTGATCCGACCGCCGTCGGAAGCGCTTCCGGAACGCCCGGGCCGGCTCGCGCACCTCCTCGGTCCGCACGAACCGCCCCTCGGCCACGATCGCCGACCAGAACGCGTGGAAGGCGCGGGCGTCGCTCGGCCTCGCCCGCCGGATCTCGACGTCGGCGTCCATCCGCGGCGAACTCAATCGTTCGACTGATCCGGGTCCGAGACGTCCAGGCGCTCCATCGACTCCGGGGCCGTCACGCCGACGAGGTCGAGCAGCGTGGCGAGCACGCGCTTCGTCGACCAGGAGAGCCACAGGCGTGCCTGCGTGAGCGGTTCGTCCTCCGACACGACCCGGCACTCCGTGTAGAAGCGGTGGAACGTCGCGGCCAGGTCCTGCGCCGCGTGGGTGAGCTTGTGCGGCGCCCGCTGCTCGGCCGCGTTCGCGATCAGACCCGGCACGTCGGCGAGGGCGCGGAGGAGGTCGAGCTCGCGTTCCGTCGCCAGCAGCGCCAGGTCCGCGTCCTCGATCGGACCGAGCCGGACCCCCTCCCCCTCGGCCTTCCGCAGGATCGACGCGATCCGCGCGTGCCCGTACTGCACGTAATACACGGGGTTCTCCAACGACTGCCGCGCCACCTCTTCGATGTCGAAGTTCATCGGGCGGTCGTTCGAGAACAGGAGCAGATGGAACCGCGCCGCGTCCGTCCCGACCTCGTCGATCAGCTCGTCGAGGGACACGAACGTCCCCGCGCGCTTGCTCATCTTCACCGGTTCGCCGCCCCGGAGGAACGAGACGAACTGGTACAGGAGGATCTCGACCCGATCGGGATCGATCCCAAGGGCGTCCGCGGCGCCCTTCACGCGGGCGACGGTGCCGTGATGGTCGGCGCCCCACACGTAGATCGCGCGGTCGAAGCCGCGGGCGAACTTGTCCAGCACGTACGCGACGTCGGCCGCGAAATACGTGTGCGTCCCGTCGGACCGGACCACGACGCGATCCTTCTCGTCGCCATACGCGCTCGAGCGGAACCAGACCGCCCCCTCCGCCTCGTACACGTGTCCCGATCCCCGCAGCCGCTCGATCGCCTCCGCGATCGCCCCCTTCTCCGCGAGCGACCCCTCCAACAGGTAGCTGTCGAACACGACGCCGAATCGTGTGAGCGTCGCCCGGATCTCCTCCATCGCGAGGCGCGCGCCCTCCGTCCGCAGCCCGAGGAACCGCTCCTCCGACGGGAGGTCCGCGAGGCCGGGACCGTGCGCCTCCAGGATCTCCCGGGCGAGGTCGGTCACGTAGGCGCCGTGGTAGCCGTCCTCGGGCACCTCCGCGCCGCGGCCGAGCAGCTGGAGGTACCGAGCCTCGACCGAGACGCCGAAGCGATCCATCTGGCCGCCCGCGTCGTTGAAGTAGTACTCGCGCTCGACGTCGTGCCCGACGAACGCGAGCACGCGCGCGAGCGCGTCCCCGATCGCTGCGTTGCGCGCATGACCGATCGTGAGCGGCCCCGTCGGGTTCGCGGAGACGAACTCGACCTGGACCCGCTGACCGGTGGAGGCGCCGCCGCCGTAGCGCGCGCCCTCCCGAGCGATCTCCCGCAGGACGTCGTACAGCCACTCGTCCGTGGTCCACACGTTGATGAACCCCGGGCCGGCGATGTCGACCTTCGCGACGAACGGAGCGGGCTCCAGCGCTCCCACGATCGCGAGGGCCGTCGCCCGCGGGTTCGTGCCCGCCCGGGAAGCGGCGACCATCGCCAGGTTGGTGGTGAAGTCTCCGAAGTCCTTCTGTCGCGGCCGCTCGAGCTCGGGCACCGGCAGCGGCGGCTTCAGCTCGAGGTCGTGCGCCACCTCGGCGAGCGCGTCGGCGAGGAGCGCCCGCAGCTGGTCCTCGATCACCCCGCCTCCTCAATCGCCTCGCGGACCAGGTCGACGAGCTCGTCGGGGTCGAAGGGCTTCGTCATCACGCGGACGTGCTCCCCCCGGTAGTCGTCGAACTCCTCCGCGGAGCGGCCGGTCAGGAAGATGACGGGGAGCTCGGCGAGGCCGGGCGCCGCCCGGACCCGTCGGAAGACCTCGTGGCCGTCCATCCCCGGCATCGTGGCGTCCAGGACCAGGGCGTCGGGGGGCGCGGCG
>DASUPO010000036.1:0-6970 GCA_036281075.1 Actinomycetota bacterium
CCGCGACCTGGGACGTGGCGGCGGGTGCCGTGTCCGTGCGGGCCTGACGTGCCGAGCGCGAAGGGGTTCCGGCGACGTCAGGGCGGCGGGCCGAGCGACGAGCCGGTCGCGATCGGCGACGTGATCGACGGACTGTTGTCCGACCAGGTCTTCGCGCGCGGGATGCCGATCGCTCGTCTCGCGGCCTCGTGGCCGTCGATCGTGGGGGAGCGGCTGGCGTCGGAGACCGCGCCGGCGACCCTGGAGGCGCGCGTCCTGACCGTCACGGCGACGTCGGGACCCTGGGGGGCGCAGGCTCGTTTCCTGCACGAAGAGATCCGCCGACGAGCCGACGAGTCGCTCGGCGGTGGCAGGATCGACTCGGTCCGGATCGTCGTGCGAAACCGCAGGTAGACGGCCCGATTTCGCGCGCGGAAACGCCGTTCGAGTCACCGGCGGTTGGTAGAATGACGAGGTTCGTGCGACGGCCCCGCGCACGCCCCCGGAAGTCTCCGCGTTGGGGCGGCGTGCGCGGGACACGACCAAGAGGAGACCCGCGATACCCGCGAAGGCGACCACCCCGAAGGCGACCGCCAGCAAGCCGACACCGACGCCAGCGACCACCAGGAGGGCCACCCCCAGGGCCAAGAAGGACACCTACGACGCGCACAGCATCCAGGTGCTGGAGGGCGTCGAGCACGTCCGGCTCCGTCCGGGGATGTACATCGGCACGACCAGCTCGCGGGGGCTGCACCACCTGGTCTACGAGGTCGTCGACAACTCCGTCGACGAGGCGATGGCCGGCCGCGCCAGCAGGATCGTGGTCACGATCCACGCCGACGACAGCGTGTCGGTCACGGACGACGGCGCCGGGATCCCGGTCAAGCCGATCCCCAGGGCGAAGGACCGTCGGCCCGCGGTCGAGGTCGCGCTCACGACCCTGAACGCCGGCGGGAAGTTCGGCGGCGGCGGCTATCGGATCTCCGGCGGACTCCACGGCGTCGGCGTGTCGGTCGTGAACGCGCTGTCCGCGAAGATGACGGCGGAGATCCAGCGCGACGGCTTCACGTGGAGCCAGGGGTACGCGCGCGGCCGATCCACGGGCAAGCTGACCAAGGGCAGGCCGTCGAAGAAGACCGGTACCACGATCCGCTTCTGGCCCGACCCTGAGATCTTCACCGAGGAGATCGACTTCAAACGGACGGAGCTCACCGAGCGGCTCCGCGAGCTCGCGTTCCTGAACGCCGGCCTCGAGATCCAGCTGATCGACGAACGGGACCGACCGACGCACAAGGACGTGTTCCGGTACAACGGTGGCCTCGTCGACTTCGTGAAGCACCTCGCCACCGGCAAGGACGCCATCACCCGGGTGATCGCGATCGGCGAGAAGGCCGAGGACTCCGAGGTCGAGCTCGCGTTGCAGTGGACGAGCGGCTACGCGGAGTCCGTCTACTCCTTCGCCAACACGATCAACACGCACGAGGGCGGGATGCACGAGGAGGGCCTGAAGAAGGCCCTCACGAACGTACTGAACCGGTACGCGCGCTCCAAGGGACTCCTCAAAGAGAAGGAGGACAACCTGATCGGCGAGGACGTCCGCGAGGGGCTCGTCGCGATCCTGTCCGTGAAGCTCCGCGAGCCGCAGTTCGAAGGGCAGACGAAGACGAAGCTCGGCAACGCCACGATGCGGTCGTTCGTCGAGACGACGGTGAACGCGGAGCTGGCTGAATGGCTCGAGGAGCACCCGACCGAAGCGCGGCGGATCGTGAACAAGGCCCAGCAGGCCGCGAAGGCCCGCCTTGCAGCCAAGCAGGCCCGAGATCTGACCCGGCGCAAGTCGTTCCTGGAGGGCGGCTCGCTCCCGGGCAAGCTCGCCGACTGCCAGCTGAACGACCCGGCCGCGTGCGAGCTCTACATCGTCGAGGGAGACTCGGCGGGCGGCAGCGCGAAGCAAGCGCGGGATCCCGCGACGCAGGCGATCCTGCCGATCCGCGGGAAGATCCTGAACGTCGAGAAGGCGCGCCTCCACAAGATCCTCGAGAACCTCGAGATCCAGGCGTTGATCACGGCGATCGGCACGGGGATCGGGGACGAGTTCGAGCTCGAGAAGGCCCGGTACCACCGGATCGTGCTGATGGCCGACGCCGACGTCGACGGCGCGCACATCCGCACGCTACTGCTCACGTTCCTCTTCCGGAACATGCTGGCCCTGATCGACGCCGGGTTCGTCTACCTCGCGCAGCCGCCGCTCTACCTGCTGAAGAACGGCAAGCAGGAGCAGTACTTCTATACCGAGCGCGAGTGGGACGCGTTCCGCAAGGAGAACGGCAACGGGAGCAAGAAGCTCGACCCGCAGCGGTTCAAGGGCCTGGGGGAGATGGACGCCCATCAGCTGTGGGACACGACGATGGACCCCGAGCGCCGCACGCTGCTGCAGGTGACGCTCGAAGACGCCGCGACCGCCGACCGCCTGTTCACCGTGCTGATGGGCGAAGACGTGCCGTCGCGCAAGGAGTTCATCGAAACCAACGCGCAGTACGTCCGGAACCTGGACGTCTAGGGGAGCGCACGACCGATGGCGCAGGAGGGGCTGTTCGCGGGGCGGGTCGAACCCGTCCAACTCGAGGAGGAGATCCAGCGGTCCTTCCTCGACTACGCGATGTCCGTCATCGTGAGCCGCGCGCTGCCCGAGGTTCGCGACGGCCTGAAGCCGGTCCATCGCCGGATCCTTTGGTCGATGCTCGAGCAAGGCCTCCGGCCCGACCGTCCCCACCGCAAATCCGCGAACGTGGTCGGCGGCGTGATGGCCAAGTACCACCCCCACGGCGAGGCGCCGATCTACGACGCGTTGGTCCGGATGGCCCAGGACTTCTCCCTGCGTCACCCCTTGATCGATCCGCACGGGAACTTCGGATCGGTCGACGGCGATCCGCCGGCGGCCTCCCGCTACACCGAGGCCCGCCTTGCTCCCACGGCGATGGAGATGCTGCGCGACATCGACGCCGAGACCGTCGACTTCGTCCCCAACTACGACGGGTACGAGCAGCAGCCGGTGGTCTTGCCGTCGCGGTTCCCGAACCTGCTCGTGAACGGATCCGGCGGGATCGCCGTCGGGATGGCGACGAACATCCCGCCGCACAACCTCGGTGAGGTGATCGACGCGGTCGTCCACTTCCTCGACCACCCGGAGGCCACGCCCACGGACCTCATGAAGTTCGTCAAGGGACCTGACTTCCCGACGGGCGGCGTGATCATGGGCCGCGACGGCATCCGCGACGCGTACGCGACCGGCCGGGGTTCGATCAAGGTTCGCGCGGTCTGCAACGTCGAGGAGGGCTCGGGCGGGCGCTCCCGGGTGGTCGTCACCGAGCTCCCGTACCAGGTGAACAAGGCGCGCCTGGCGGAGAAGATCGCCGAGCTCGTCAAGGCCGGCAAGGTGAAGGACATCGCCGACCTGAAGGACCACTCGTCGGGCCGGGCCGGGATGCGCCTCGTCATCGATCTGAAGCGGGGCGCGAACCCACAGGTCGTCCTGAACCAGCTCTACAAGCACACGCAGCTGCAGGAATCCTTCGGGGCGATCATGCTCGCCCTCGTCGACGGGGTCCCCCGGACGCTGAACCTGGCCGAGATGATCGGGTACTACGTCGACCATCAGGTCGACGTCGTCACGAGGCGCACGCGCTTCGAGCTCCGCAGGGCGGAGGAACGCGACCACATCGTCCAGGGCCTGCTGATCGCGCTGGATCACCTCGACGAGGTGATCCGGATCATCCGCGGATCCCAGGACGCCGAGCAGGCGCGCACGAAGTTGATGTCGAAGTTCAAGCTCTCGGAGATCCAGGCGAACCACATCCTGGACATGCCGCTGCGGCGACTGACGAAGCTCGCCCGGACCGAGCTCGAAGCGGAGCACACGGACCTGCTCGCGAGGATCAAGTACCTCAGAGCCCTGCTGAAGGACCCGAAGAAGATCCGGGGCGTGATCAGAGACGAGCTCCTCGAGGTCAAGAAGAAGCACGCCGATCCTCGCCGGACGCAGATCAAGGCCGACGAGGGATCGTTCGACGTCGAGGACCTGATCGCCGAGGAGGACGTGGTGATCACCGTGAGCCGCGCCGGCTACGTGCGGCGGGTGTCGATCGACACGTTCCGGCGTCAGGGACGGGGCGGCAAGGGGGTCCGCGGCGCGAACCTGAAGGAAGAGGACGTGATCACGGACGTCTTCACCACGACCACGCACCACTGGCTGCTCTTCTTCACGACCAAGGGCAAGGTCTATCGCGTGAAGGTGCACGAGGTGCCGGACTCTTCGCGGACCGCGCGAGGCCTCTACGCGGCCAACCTGCCCGGCGTCGCGATCGCCGGCGACGAACGCGTCTCGTCGGTCCTCGACCTGAAGGAGTACGACCCGAAGCGGTTCCTGCTCTTCGCCACGAAGAAAGGGATGGTCAAGAAGACCGCGCTGTCGGAGTACGCGTCGGCGCGGACGGGTCTGGCCGCGATCAACCTGAAGACCGGCGACGCGTTGATCGACGTGAAACTCACGGACGGCAAGGACGACATGTTCCTGGTTTCGCGCACGGGGCAGGCGATCCGGTTCAAGGAGTCGTTGGTACGTGGGATGGGCCGCTCGACCGCCGGGGTGATCGGGATGCGCCTGGCCGACGACGACGAGGTGATCTCGCTCAGCCTCGCGTCCGACGGTGAGGAGATGATCAGCGTCACGCAGCAGGGCTACGGCAAGCGCTCGCCGCTGAAGGACTACCCGGTGAAGGGCCGCGGCGGGAAGGGCGTGATTGGCCACCAGCTCACGAAGAAGACGGGTCTCCTCGCCGGCGCGTTCGTCGGGTCGAAGGAGCAGGACATGTTCGTGATCTCCTCGAGCGGCATCGTGATCCGGGTGCCGGCCGGGGACATCCGCCGCGTCGGTCGATCGAGCCAGGGCGTGCGCACGATGCGCGTCGAAGAGGGGGCGCACGTCGTCGCGCTCGCGCCGGTGATCATGCAGATGGAGGAGTAGCGCCGGGGGTTCCGGGCATCGCGGGACGCGGGTGCCATGATGTCTGCACTTCCCATGAACATCGGACTCGGCCTGCTGATCGAGGTCGTGGCGTTCGCCGCGGCTGCGTACGTCTTCGTCGCGCTTCGACCACGGCTCCCGGCACGCACCACCGACCTCCTGCTGGCGTCGATCGGCTGCGTGATGGGCGCGGGGGCGCTGCTCTTCCAGGACGACGTCGCGATGCTCACCGGCCTCCTGGCGCCGTTGTTCGCCGGCTTCCTCCTCGTCGCGCACGCGCGCTCCCTGAGCGCCACCGGCGTCACGCTGCCAGCCTGGGTGAAAATCCCCGCGCTCGGCCGCGCGGCGGCGTACGCTAGCGCCCCAACGGACACCCAGGAAGTCGAGGAGCCCGTGCAGCAACCCAACGCGACCGCCGAGCCGGAGCCCGCGTCCGGATTCGACCCGGAGCCGCTGCCGGGCGAAGAGGAGCTCACGTCCCCGCTCGCCCCGCCGCTCCCACCGATGGCGCCCGAGCCCGTCTGGCCATCCACCGTCGTCCGGCCACCGGCGCAGACGAGGCTCCCGCGACGAGGGGTCCGCCGGACCCGTGTGGAGGTCCGACGCGTCGGTCCGTTCTCCGTCCTGAAGTTCTCGATGATCTTCTACTTCTGCGTGTTCCTCGTGATCTACCTGGCGCTCGCGATCATCTGGGCGATCCTGTCGGCGAGCGGCGTGATCGACTCGCTCGAGGTGCTGCTCGGCTCGATCTTCCCAGCGACGTCGCCGACCGGCGAGATCAGCACGAGAGGCGCGCCCCCGATCGAGATCGACGGCGGCCAGCTCTTCACGTGGCTGTTCGTCGCCGGCTGTATCGGCGTCGCCGTCTGGTCCGTGATCAACGTGTTCATCGCCGTGATGTACAACCTCATCAGCGACATCGTCGGCGGGATCGAGGTCACGCTCGCGGACCGACGGGAGCGGTGAGGCTCGCTGTTGCGCCGTTTGACAGCGTTTCCGGGCCCTGGCTACCCTGCGGCGAGGGGCTCGGGGCCCTCGGGCCTGTAGCTCAGCTCGGTTAGAGCGCTTCCCTGATAAGGAAGAGGTCGATGGTTCAAGTCCATCCAGGCCCACGCACCCCGGGACCCGTCCGATAGGAGGCTCTCCGATGGCAGACGACACCGAAGGCACCGAGAAGAAGGGCGGGTTCTTCCGCAAGCTCCTCAAGATCGCCTTCGTCGCGGCGATCGTGGCGGCGGTCGTGCAGTTCATGAAGCGGCGCCGCGGCGAGGACGTGGACGACGTCGAGTGGCAGGAGCTGCCGCCGCCGGCCGGCGGGTAACCGGCCGACGTTCCCGACCGAAGGCCCGCCCGACAGGCGGGCCTTCACCGTCTCTAGACTCGCCAGGTGGACGGGACCGGGACGGCGTGGGGTCTCGCTCATGCGGCCGCCGACGCCGCCCACGTCGCGCTCCGGCCCCTGACGACGCTCGAGGCATTCGACGACGCGATCGGGATCATGATCGCGACCTGGGGCCGCTTCCAGCTTCCCCCTCGCGAGGTGCTCACGGCGCTGGCGCACAGCGGCAACGTGCCGCTCGGGGCGTACGACGGTGAACGGCTGGTGGGCTTCGTCCTCGGGTGGGCCGGCGTGGACGAGGACGGCCTCCACGTGCACTCGCACATGCTCGCGGCCCTGCCGGATCGGCGGCACCGAGGGGTCGGGTTCGCGCTGAAGCTCGGGCAGCGCGCGCAGGCTCTCGATCAGGACATCCACGTCGCCCGATGGACGTTCGATCCGCTGGTCGCGCGGAACGGCTGGTTCAACCTCGGCAAGCTCGGCGCGCTCGCCGACCGGTTCGGACGGTCGTTCTACGGCGTCATGAGCGACGAGATCAACCGCGGGGATCGCACGGACCGGCTCGTCGTCCGATGGGACCTCGACCCCGAGCCCGCGCCGCGAGCCGTCCCCACGGGCATCCCGACCGT
>DASUPO010000037.1:0-18315 GCA_036281075.1 Actinomycetota bacterium
ACCGCGAACTCGCGGGCGCGCTCCTGGAGCTGTCGCGCGATGCGGTAGAGGTACTTCGCGCGCTCGCTCCCCGGCAGGTCGCGCCACATCTCCTCGGAGGCCGCGCGGGCGGCCTTCACGGCGAGGTCGACGTCCTCGGGGCCGGCCTCGGCGACCTCGGCGAGCGGCTCCTCCGTGGCGGGGTCGATCGTCTCGAACCACTTACCGCTCTTCGGCTCGACGAACTCGCCGCCGATGAACAGGCCGTACCGGTCCTCGAGCCGGACGATCTCGGTGGACTCGGGCGCGTCCGCGTACTCCCACACGGGCTCGCGCTGCTCGAGCGCCGAGGTCGCGCTCCGCTCGATGTCCTTCGTCGCCACCGTCGCTCCTAGTCGATCGTGAAGTAGTCCGGCCCCTGGTAGCGACCGGTGCGCTCCTTGTCGATCTGCATCAGGACGTCGTTCAGCAGTGACGACGCGCCGATCCGGAACCGCTCGGGCGTCATCCAGTCGCCGCCGAGCGTCTCGTGCAGGATCACGAGGTAGTGGATCGCCTGCTTCGCGTTCCGCACGCCGCCCGCGGCCTTGATCCCGACCGCCCGGCCGGTGTCGCGATGGAAGTCGCGCGCTGCCTCCATCATGCAGAGCGCGACCGGCAGGGTCGCGTTCGTCCCGATCTTGCCGGTCGAGGTCTTGATGAAGTCGGCGCCCGCGGCCATCGCGAGCACGCTCGCCTGGCGCACGCGATCGTAGGACCCGAGCTCACCGGTCTCCAGGATCACCTTCAGGTGGGTCGAGCCGGCGGCCTCCCGAGCGGCGACCAGCTCCTCGAAGGCCTGCGCGTACCGCCCGCCGAGGAACAGCGACCGGTTCAGCACGATGTCGATCTCGTGGGCGCCGGTCGCCGCGACGTCGCGGATCTCCTGCAGCCGCGCCTCCAGCGGGCCGAGTCCGCTCGGGAAGCCGCCGGCCACGCTCGCGACGCGCACGCCGGTCCCCTCGAGGTGCTCGAGCGCCGTGGGCACGAGCTGCGGGTAGAGGCAGACGGCGGCCACCGGAGGGATCGACGGGTCGAGCGGGTTCGGTCGGACCGCTTTCGCGCACAGCGCCACGATCTTCCCGACCGTGTCGGTGCCCTCGAGCGTCGTGAGGTCGATCGAGCGGATCGCGAGGTCGAGCCCCCAGAGCTTCGCGTCACGCTTGATCGAGCGCTTCGCGAGCGACGCTGCGCGCTCCTCGAGACCGACGGCGTCGACCCCGGTCGTGCGGATCGCCATCCGCACGGCCTCGGGAGCCGGCACGGGCGTCGCCGCCGGTCCCCGGGGCTCGATCTGCGCCGCACGCACCATGCATCGATGGTAGCCCACGCGGTCGGAGCGGGATCCGGGCCGTTAGGCTCCCGACCGATGCGGGACGCCCGAAGGCTCGTGCTCGGTCTCGTCGTGCTCCTCGCGAGCTGCGGCGGCGACGGCGACGGCGGCGGTGGCGGTGGCGCAGGCGCATGCGCGAACCCCGTCGAGGCCGAGGCGGTGGCGCTCGAGGACTTCTCGTTCCGACCCGATTGCCTCCGGGCGGCGGAGGGCGCGCAGCTCTCGCTCCGGAACACCGGGCAGGCGCCGCACACGTTCACGATCGAGGACACCACGGTGGACTTCAACCTGCCGGCGGGAACCTCCACCGACGCGAGCCTGTCCGGCGTCGACCCGGGTCGGTACACGGTCACGTGCACGTTCCACCCGCAGATGGAGGCGACGATCACCGTCGAGTGAGGCTCAGAAGCCGAGTCGCTCCAGCGCCTTCGGGTCGCGCTGCCACTCCTTCACGACCTTCACCCGGACATCGAGGAACACCTTCGTGCCCAGGAAGTGTTGCATCTCCTCCCGGGCGCGGGATCCGATCGTGCCGAGCGTCCGGCCGCCCTTGCCGATCACGATGCCCTTCTGCGAGTCCCGCTCCACGATCAACGACGCGTGGATCGAGGCGAGCTCGGGGCCGAGGTCGAGCTCCTCGATCGTCACCGTGATCGAATGCGGCAGCTCCTGCCGCGTGACGTGGAGCGCCTGCTCCCGAAGCATCTCCGCGAGCCGGAGCTCGAGCGGCTGGTCGGTGATCGTCTCCTCGGGGTAGAGCGCCGGGCCCTCGGGCAGGAGCCCCAGCACGAGCTCCCGGAGGTGCCCGATCCCCGTCCCCGTCTTCGCGGAGACGGGGACGATCTCGTCGTAGTCGCCGATCGCCCCGGCGGCGGTGAGTTGGGGGACGACGCCACGGTGATGCCCCGCGGCGTCGACCTTGTTCACGACGGCCACCTTCGGGCACCGATGCGATCGGACGCGTGCCTCGTAGACGTACGCGTCGCCCCGTCCGATCCCCGAAGCGGCGTCGAGCACGTGCAGGATCACGTCGACTCCCTCGACGGCATCGCCGACCACGTCGTTCAGCCGAGCCCCGAGCTCGGTCCTCGGCTTGTGGAACCCCGGCGTGTCGGTGAACACGGCCTGCGCCCCGTCCGTCGTGAGGACGGCGTGCAGGCCGCGGCGCGTCGTCTGCGGCTTGTCCGACACGATCGACACCTTCTGGCCGACGAGCGCGTTCACGAGCGTGGACTTGCCCACGTTGGGCCGCCCGACGACCGCGACCAGCCCGGAGCGAGCGATCACCGCAGGTCGCCCGGGCCGAACGCGTCCGGCAGCAGATCCCCCAGCGCCCAGCGCGACCGAGCGCCGTTCGCGCCCTCGGCGATCACCGGCACGTCCGCGTCGCCGAACTCCCACAGCACCTGTCGGCACCCGCCGCAGGGCGGCGTCGGACGCTCGGCGTCGGTCGCGACGGCCACGGCGGCGACCCGACGCTGCCCGGCCAGGACCATCGCTCCGACCGCGTTCCGTTCGGCGCAGACGGAGAGCGGGTAGCTCGCGTTCTCGATGTTCGCGCCCGGATGGATCGCGTCGTCCTCGCCCAGGATCGCCGCACCCACCGCGAAACCGCTGTAGGGCGCGTACGCGCGCGGCATCGTCGCCCGGGCCGCGCCCACGAGCTCGTCGAGCCTCGCATCGTCGATCTCAGCCACCCGTCCGCTCCGGACCCTCGCCGTCGAGCTCCGGCGATCGGGTGATCATCACGCTCGCGATCCGCCGACCCTGCAGGCGCTCGGCCCTGAGGCTCACGCCGCGGAACGTCGTCTCCTCGCCCCGTTCCGGCATCCGGCCGAGGAGGTCGAGCATCAGACCCGCCACCGTGTCCCACTCCTCGTCGGGCAGCTCGGTCCCGAGGAGCTCGTTGACGTCGTCGATCGAGACCTTGCCCGAGACGCGGTACCGCCCGTCGCCGAGCTCCATCACGTCGGGCTCCTCGCGGTCGTACTCGTCGGTGATCTCGCCGACGAGCTCCTCGAGCAGATCCTCGAGGGAGACGATCCCGGTGACCGACCCGTGCTCGTCGTACACGAGCGCCTGATGGAACTTCTCCTGCTGCATCTCCTTCAGCAGGTCGGCGACCCTCTTCGATTCGGGCACGAAGTGGGCGGGGCGCATCACGTCCGCGAGCGGCATGTCCCGCTGGCCTTGGTGGAGCGCCTTCAGCACGTCCTTCGCGAACACGACCCCCTTCACGTCGTCGAGCGACTCGTGGAAGACGGGGATCCGCGAGTACCCGTGCGCGAGCACCAGCCCCTGCAGGTCGCGCAGGGTCTTGTCGTCCTCCACCGCGACGATGTCCGGGCGCGGAGCCATCACCTCGCGAACGATCGTGTCGCCGAACTCGAAGATCGAGTGGATCAGCTCCTTCTCGCCCTCGTCGATCGAGCCCTCCTCGTGGCCCACCTCGGCCATCGAGCGGATCTCCTCCTCGGAGACGAACGGGCCGGACTTCAACCCCTTGCCGGGGAGCAGCACGTTCGCGAGCCCGATCAGGAAGCGCGTGGGGAGCTCCAGCACCCGGCCGAGGAACCACACCAGGGGCGAGAGCGCGAGCGCGACCCGATCCGTGTGCAGGACCGCGAAGGTCTTGGCCATCGCCTCGACGAACACGAAGTACAGGAGCGTGAACGCGAAGGAGACGAGGGTGACCCAGGTGCTCCCGAACTCCCGCTCGGCGAGGATCGCGACGAGGATCGCGGAGCCGTTCTGCACGAACATCACGGTCAGGTATACGGCGTTCAGGTAGCGCGGCGGGTCCGACTCGATCTTCACGAGGGTCTCGGCGTTGCCGCGGCCCTCCTCGTCGAGGGCGAGGGCGCGGACGCGGGACATCCGCGTGAGCGAGGCTTCGGCGGCCGCCAGGACGGACCCGAAGAGGACGAGCGCGACGGCGAGGGCCCACCACCAGATCACGGCGCGCGCACCCCGCTGTAGCGCTCCTGCCGATCCCACATCCGGGTGCGCGCGACGTCCTCCTCGTGGTCGTAGCCGAGGATGTGCAGGATCCCGTGGACGACGAGGAGCCGGATCTCCGCATCCGGTTCGTCCGGGTTGTTCCGCGCGGCCTCGCCGGGAGCCACGACGACGTCGCCGAGGAGGCGAACACCCTCCTCGTCGAGCTCGTCCAGCGGAAACGACAGCACGTCGGTCGGACCGGACTCGTCCATGAACCGTTCGTGGAGCTCCGCGATCTCCTCGGCATCGACGAACGAGAGGGAGAGCTCCGCGGGACCGACCACGCCCTCCGCGCGGAGCGTGTCGCGGGCGAGCGTCCGCAGCTCCTCGTCGGAGATCGCGCGATCGTTCTGCCGGTTGCTCGACAGGACCCGGGGCCAGTCTTCGCCCAGGTGAGGGTCGTCGTCCATCACTCGTCCATCCCGAGGCGCTGCTGACCGTACCGGTCGTAGGCCTCCACGATGTCCTGGACGATCCTGTGGCGGACGACGTCGCGTCCCCCCAGGCGGCAGAAGGAGATCCCCTGGATCGCGGACAGGATCTGCTCGATCACGAGCAGCCCCGACGACTGCCCACCAGCGAGGTCGACCTGCGTGTCGTCGCCGTTCACGACGGCCTTGGACCCGAAGCCGATCCGCGTGAGGAACATCTTCATCTGCTCGGGGGTCGTGTTCTGGGCCTCGTCGAGGATGATGAACGCGTCGTTCAGCGTGCGACCGCGCATGTACGCGAGCGGCGCGACCTCGACGGTCCCGCGGTCCATCAGCCTCGACAGGCTGTCGGCGCCGGTCATCTCGAAGAGCGCGTCGTAGAGCGGACGCATGTACGGGTCGATCTTCTCGTAGAGCGTCCCCGGCAGGAACCCGAGGCGCTCACCGGCCTCGACGGCCGGCCGCGTGAGGATCAGCCGGGACACCTGGCGATCCTGGAGCGCTCGAACCGCCGTCGCGACGGCGAGATAGGTCTTGCCCGTGCCCGCGGGTCCGATCGCGAACGTCACGGTGGAGCTCCGCATCGCGTCGACGAACCGCTTCTGCCCGACGGTCTTCGGCGCGACGGAGGTCCCGCGGGCCGTGAGCAGCGTGTCGCCGAAGACCTCACTCGGCCGGATCGGCTCGGCGCCCTCCAGGGCGCTCACACCCTTGATCAGCTCGATCGTCTGCCCGACGGAAGAGTCGGAGAGCTGATGACCCTTCTCGAGGAGCGCGAGCAGTTCCTCGAAGAGCCTCGCCAGCTGCTCCGCCTCGTGCTCCGGACCCGTGATCGTGATCTCGTTGCCGCGGACCAGGATGTCAGAGGCGAAGGCTCCCTCGATCAGCTTGAGGAACACGTCCTGCTGGCCCAGGAGCGCCACCATCGGCTGGTGGCCGGGGACGAGGATCTTCACTTGGGTGGTGGCGGCTGCCACGTGGCGCGCTCTCGGGGGTCGACCCCGTTCCTCCTCTTGTCGAGAACGGGACCCATGGGGTCCCGTGGGTAGCATCCTACAACCGCCCGTCCCGGAGCGGTCTTGCCGCGTGGAACCCGGGCCGCTACCGTCCGCGCGGTGCTCCCCACGCTCATCGTCCTGACGCTCCTGCTCCCGCCGTGCGTACTCGACGAGCACCTGCAGTGCCAGGGCCACCCTGCGACGATCGTCGGCACGGCAGACGACGACTCCCTGTCGGGGACCCCGGAGGATGACGTGATCGTGGGACTCGGGGGGTCCGACGTGATCAACGGGCACGTCGGCCGGGACGTCATCTGCGGCGGTGCTGGCGACGACGAGCTGATCGGCGCCTCGGACGACGATGTATTGGTGGGAGGCTCCGGCGACGACGGGCTCTTCGGCGTCGGGAAAAGCGACGTACTCCTCGGCGGGGACGGAGCGGATCTCGGGACCGCCGGCGGAGGCGACCGCGGCGAGGATCGGATCCTGGGCGGTGACGGAGCCGACACCTTCTTCAGTGCCGGACCGGGCGACGACCTCCTCGACGGTGGGCCGGGACCAGACTTCCTGCGCGGCTCGGATGGCGACGATCGGCTCGTCGGATCGGGGGGGAACGACGTGATCGTCGGCGACGACGACGACGACACCGGACTCGGTGGGGCCGGCAACGATCGCCTGTATGGGCTCGAGGGCAGCGACGACCTCCTCGGCGGGCCCAACGCAGATCGGCTCCACGGGGGCGAGGGCATCGACCGGCTCGACGGGGGCGAGGGATACGACCGATGCGTCGACGACGAGACGAGGACCTCGTGTGTCGCGAGTCCGCGCGGGCACGACGGAAAGCGCGACTGCGTCGGACAGCCCCCGACGATCGTAGGAACAGAGGTAGCCGACGTCCTATTCGGAACCGAAGGGCGGGACGTGATCTCGACGCTCGGCGGCGATGACATCGTCCGATCGCTCGGCGGGAACGACCTGATCTGTGGGGGTGCAGGCCTTGACGAGCTCGACGGCGGCGACGGAGAGGATTCGCTCCTCGGTGGGTCCGGCGACGACGTGCTCCTAGGTGGCGCGCACGCCGACCATCTCCGAGGCGGCGACGGGAACGACCTCTGCGATGGTGGCAGAGGTGCGGAAGACGACAACGTTGCGGGAGGTCCCGGACGGGACGTGCTGATCGGGGGACCGGGCGAAGATCAGATGCTCGGGGGGCCGGGGCGCGACATCGTCCAGTCCGGGAAGGGGGGCGACCGGGTGGACGGAGGCGAGGGCCCGGACGTCATCTACGGCGACGACGGTCCCGACGTACTGGTCGGCCGAGGCGGCGATGACAGGATCGCGGGCGGCTACAACGCGGACGTGCTCCGCGGAGGCGATGGGAGCGACCTTCTGTACGGCACCGTCGGGTTCGACAGGTTGTTCGGCGGCTCCGACGCCGACGTCTGTCTCGACTCGGAGCGAGGGCACGAAGGCTGCGAGGTCGCCGTCGAGAGCCCCTGATCTGTCATCCGGGGGGCCAGCCCATCCCCCGTCCGCCCAGGAGATGGAAGTGCAGGTGGAACACGGTCTGCCCCGCGCCGGGGCCGACGTTCGTGACGAGCCGCCACCCGGACTCGGCGATCCCCTCCGCGTGCGCCAGCTGCGTCGCTGCTTGGGCGATGTCCGCCAGCAGGTCGCCGTGGCCGTCCCCGACGTCGGCGAGGGAGGGGATGTGCTCCTTCGGGATCAGCAGGAGGTGCGTCGGCGCCTGCGGGTTGGTGTCCCGGAACGCCACGACCCGGTCGGACTCTCGCACGATCTCGGCGGGAACCTCCCGCGCCGCGATCTTGCAGAAGATGCAGGACCCGTCCGTCACTGACCTGGAGCCTACCGCCGCCGATCCTGGCCGGTCACCGGTACTCGGGCCGCCGCAGCGAGCGTGGCGAGGCGCCGCCGTCGGACGCCCCTCGGTCCCGGAGCTCCGACAGACGCTCGAGCAGGGTCCGCTCCTCCTTCGTGAGGTCGCGCGGCGTCACGATGTGGAGCGTCACGAAGAGATCGCCCCGGCCCCGTCGCTGGAGGTGCGGCACCCCCCTGCCCTTCAGCCGGAGCACCGTACCGGATCCCGTCCCGGGATCGATCCGCAGTCGCTCGGGACCGTCAAGCGTCTCGATCTCGACGGTCCCGCCCAGGGTGGCCTGGGTGATCGAGACGTCGAGCACGCCGTACAGGTCCTGGCCGCGCCGCTCGAACGCCTCCGAGGGTTCGACCTCCACGCCGACGATCAGGTCGCCGGGTGGGCCGCCGCCCGCCCCGGCGTTCCCCTGACCGGCCACACGGAGGTCCATCCCCTCCAGGACACCCGCGGGGACGTCGATCGTGACCGTGGCCGACACCCGGATGCGGCCGTCGCCCATGCAGCGTTCGCACCGATCCGGGATCTCCTCGCCGGTCCCGCCGCACGTGAGGCACGGCGTCGCCGTCATCACGGTGCCGAAGATGCTCCGGCGTACGCTCTGGACCTCGCCCGTCCCGCCGCACGTCCGACACGCGATCGGCGACGTCCCCGGCTCTGCCCCGCTACCGTCGCAGCGATCGCACGCGGCGAGTCGTTCGATCTGGAGGTCGCGCTGCTCCCCGAACACGGAGGCTCGGAAGGTCAGGAGCGCGCGCACGCGGAGGTCCTCGCCCCGCCGCGATCGCGAGCGCGGCCCACGTGGTCGTCCGCCGAACCCGCCGCCGAAGAACATGTCGAACAGGTCCTGGATGTCGGTGAACGGCTCGCCCTGCGGGCCCGCCGAGCCGAACTCGTCGTACCGGCGCCGCTTCGACGGGTCGGACAGGATCTCGTACGCTCCGGTGATCTCCTTGAACCGCTCCTGGTCGGCCGGATCCGCGTTCACGTCGGGATGGAGCTCGCGCGCGAGCCTGCGGTACGACGCTCGGATCTCGTTCTGCGAGGCGTCGCGCCGCACGCCGAGGATCTCGTACAGGTCGCGGATCGCCGCCATCGCCCCGCTACGCCTCGTGCTCCGTCGCGACCTCGGAGAGCCGCTTCGCCACGGCCCGCACGGAGGCCATCGCGGACAGGTAGTCCATCCGCGTGGGCCCCACCACGCCGATCGTGCCCACCGTGGCCTCGCCGGCCCGGAACGGGGCCGTCACGATCGAGGCCTCCCACTCCCCCGTCGTGGGGTGCTCCGTGCCGATCGTGACCCAGAGGTCCTCGCGGTCGGCCGTGACGTCCTGGAGGACGCGGAGCATCTCCTGCTCTCGTTCCAGGGTCTCGACCAGCCGCCGGAGGGTCTGGCGCCGCCAAGCCTGGGCCTCGTCGGTGAGGTTGGACACGCCTCCCACCACGACGTGCGTCGCGCCCTCCCCCTGGCTCGCCGTGCGGAGCGTCTCGGCGACGTGGAGCAGGAGGTCGTGGTCGATGGCCGAGGCCTCGGCGGCCAGGTGGAGGAGCTGCGCTTGCGCGTCCAGGTAGGTCAGCCCCTGGAGGGACTGCAGCTTCGTTCCGATCGACGCGACGCCGTCGGCGTCGAGCGATCCCGGCCGGTCGATCACGCGCTTGTCGACGCGGCCGTGCTGGCCGACGGCGAGGATCATCACCGTCGGTCCCATGTCGATCAGCTCCACGCGAACGATCGGCTCTTCCGACGCCCCCGGCGGAACGGCCAGGCCCGCGTACTGCGTGAGCCGGCTGAGGAGCTGCACGGAGCCTTTCAGCACCTCCTCGAGATCGAGGATCGCTTCCGCGAAGTATCCGGCGATCGCGCGGCGGTGCGCGTCTCGTAGCCGCACGCCGTGCGGCTGCGCGTCGACGTAGTGGCGGTAGCCGGCGTCGGTCGGGATCCGACCGGCGCTCGTGTGCGGATGGGTCAGGAACCCGAGCTCCTCGAGGGCGGCCATCTCGTTGCGGATCGTCGCGCTGGACACCCCGAGGCCGGCAGCCTCCGCGATCGTCTCCGAGCCGACCGGTTCGCCCGAGCGGACGTATTCCTCGACGATCGCGTGGAGCACCGCCGCCTTCCGCGGCCCGAGCTCGGTCCGGCCCTCCGCCATGCACCCAATGCTACTGGCACTCTCCGGCCTCGAGTGCTAGCGGGCGACGCGCCCGCTCAGCACCAGTCGACCGGTTCGAGGGCGTCCAGCAGCTCCTCGGTCGCCGCCTGCGTGTCCCCGCCGCCCTCGGCCACCTCCTGGTACGTCTCGATCGCGTCGACGACGCCGGTGACGGCCGCGGCCCGCTCGGCGTCGCCCGCGGCCTCGAGCGCCGCCGCATCGGCCGTGAGCGCCTCGACCGCGCGCCCGAGGGCGTCCACGCGGAACAGCTGCACGTCGACGAGATCGGTGCAGACCTGCTGCGCCGGATCGGAGATCGGTGCCGGCGACGACGGCGAGGGCGGCGGGGCGGCCACGTCGTCGCCCCCGAGCGCGAACGCGAGGGCGACGACGGCGCCGATCGCGACCATCGCGCCCACCAGGAGCGGCACCGACAGACCCGCGCGGGAGATCCCCCGGCGGTTCCGGCCGTGAGGGGTGCCGCACGTCGGGCACGTCCACGCCCGCGCCCCCGGGCGCGTGTGGAAGCGCCCGCCGCACACGGTGCAGAGGACGAAGCTCCAGGTGGCGGCGCACATCGCGCACCGGTACCCCTCGGCGTCGGGGTCGATCTCCTGGCGCGCGTGGCACTGCGGGCACGTGACCTCGGCCATGCGGGGCCGATGCTACCCGGCGCTCGCGCGCGGACCCGCGAGCAGCCGACGCGCGATCGCCGCGAACGCCACGACCGCTCCGAGCGCGAGCATCGTCGCGCCCAGGCTCGTCTCGAACTCGAAGCCGGGTGGCGGGGGGTCGCAGAGGTCGCGGAGCCTGGCCTCGAGCCGCCCTTCGACGTCGCGTCCCTCCCCGGCGAGGTTGCGGAGCTGGAAGCCGTCGACCGACAGGTCGTAGAGCTCCCGAGCGCCGGTCGCGTACATGGCGAACAGGTACCGCTCGGTCCGCACGGCGCAGTAGGTGGGCACGGGGTTCGCGCCGCGCAGGTGCTCGATCAGGATCTCCCGCCGCCATCCCTCGTCGTCGCCGCCCAGCAGGGGGCGGAGGCTGCGGCCGTCGGCGTTCGGGAGGATGACGCCGGCCACGTCGGCGATCGTCGGGGCGAGGTCGATGTTCCCCACGAGGTGGCCGTCGGCGCGCGCGTCGCCGACGATCGCGTCCGCGCGCACGACGAGCGGGACGCGGATCGCCTCCTCGTACGGCACCTCCTTCTTGACCCACCGATGCTCGCCCCACAGCAGCCCGTTGTCCGACGTGTAGATCACGAGCGCGTCCTCGAGGCGGCCGGTGTCCTCGAGCGCGTCCAGCAGTCGGCCGACCGCTCGGTCGACCGACAACAGCGTGCGGTACTGATCCCGTCGGAGCCGGTCCTGGTGCTCGGTTCGGTCGGGGCCGAGGGGCACGAGCGCGCGCACGAACGCCGGCTTGTCCGAGACGTCCGGCTCGTTGAACGAGAGCGGACGCCACGGCCGGAGTCGCGCGAAGGCGTCCGCGTCGGCGTCCGCGGGGATCGCCGGGTCGTGGGGGGCGGCCGGCGCGAACACCGCGAACAAGGGGCCCTCGTTCATCCTGATGAAGTCCTCCGCGAGGTCCGCCACGACGTCGGTGGAGTAGTCCGCCGGCGCGGTGCCGAACCGTTGCACGACACCGTCGACCGTCAGCCCGTAGTCGAGGTACTCGGCGTGCAGGAACGCGCCCCACCGGTCCCAGCCCGGCGGGACGTACCCCGCGAGGGCATCCTGCTGATAGGCGTCGAGGTACTTCCCGAAGTAGCCGGTGCGATAACCGGCGTCCCGGAGCACGGTGGCGATCGTCGTTGTGTCGTCGAACGAACGGACCCCGCCGTACGGGGACAGCTGTCGGTACACGCCGGTCGTGTGCGGATACGCACCGGTGAGGATCGATGCGCGGCTCGGGCAACACAGCGAGCTCGTCGTGAGGGCCTTCGTGAAGGTCACCCCGGGCCCGACCAGGGACCGTTGGACCTCGGGCATCGCCCACAGCGTGTCCCAGCGCTGGTCGTCGGTGACGACCAGGAGGATCGACGGCGCGTCGGCCGGGTCACCCTGCGCGCGTGCCCGTGCGGGAAGGGCGAGCGGCGCCAGGAGGAAGAGGACGAACGGCGCCGCGATGAGCGTGCGTGCGCGTCGAAACGGAGCGGCCGTGGCGCGGAACATCGGCGCCGAGCGTACTTCGGCGGCATGGGGCGGTCGGGACGATCGACGGGTATCGTCGGTGGCGATGGCGGAGGATCGCGGGTACGTCGAGGAGAACACGAGGGAACGCGAACGCTTACGCGCGCTCGTCGAGCGTCTGGACGAGGGCGGGCTCCGCATCCCAGTGAACGAGTACTGGACGGTCGCCGGCGTGTTCGGCCATATCGCGTTCTGGGACGCACGCGTCCTGTCGCTGATCGACAAGATGGAGCGCGGCGTTCCGTTCTCCCCCTCCGACACGGAGCCGGAGGACGTCGACTGGATCAACGACGCATCCCGTCCGCTGATCCACGCGATCCCGCCGCTCGAGGGGGCGCGGCTCGCGCTCGAGATCGCGGAGGAGACGGACGCCCGCGTCGCGACCCTGCCCGTCGACCGGCTGCATCCCCGCGACCCGGACAGCCCGCTGTACGCGCTCCGAGCGGACCACCGGGGCGAGCACCTCGACGAGGTCGAGGTGGCGCTGCGAGCGAACGCCTGACGGCGACGCCGTCCCTGGACGACCCCCCTCGTTGACCTCCGAACGATCCCGCCCGACGATGACAACCGATCGGGCCGCCCGTGCGTCCTACGGTCGGCGGCGACGATCGTTCCCGAGGAGGGCGACCGCTGAACGAGGCCGAGATCCGAGGGTTCCTCTCCCACGACTACGCGCGCGTGGTGAACGCCGTCGCCCTGGCGTCGGGGAGCGACCCTGGCGCCGAGGACGCGGTGCAGGAGGCGCTGGTGCGTGCGTGGATCCGTTCCGAACGAGGCGAGCACATCGAGTCGCTCCCGGCGTGGGTCACGTCGGTGGCACTGAACCTGTCGAGGAGCGGCTGGCGTCGAGCGGTCGCGGAGCGGCGGGCGAGCCGGCGCGTTCGCGCGCCCGGCGAGGCGGCTGCGGCGTCTGCGTCCACGGAGGATCAGGTCGAGGTGGCGCGCGCGATCGTGGCGCTCCCGCGCCGCGAGCGCGAGGTCGCCGTGCTCCGCTACCTGCTCGGGTTCGACACGAAGGAGACCGCCGGCGTGCTGCGGATCGGCGAGGGCACCGTGAAGAGCTCGCTCGCCCGCGCACGGGCGCATCTCGCCGAACGACTGCGGGTCCAGGATCTGGAGGCGAACGATGTCGAAGGTCGATGAGGAACTGACCCGACGTCTCCGCGGAGCGCAGCGGCCCGTCGACGTCGACGAGCTGTTCGAGGCCCTCGAACGGCGCCGCTCGCACCGCGAACGCGTGCGCCGGGTCCAGACCGGAGCGTTGGCGTTCGCGGTGCTCGCCTCCACGATCGCGGGCTTCGTCGTGCTGCGGTCTGCGTTCGAAGTAGACGAAGACACGAACGTGGGCGACGGGTTCCCGCTCCCCGCGAACGGCGAAATCGTGTTCTCGGCCGGGAGTCCCGACGGCTACGTCCACCTCTACGCGATGCAGCCGGACGGCGCCGGCCGACGCCGGATCACCGATTTCGGGTCCGACGACACCACCCCCGAGGTGTCGCCCGACGGTCGAACGATCGCCTTCGTCCACCAGCTCGAGGATGCGACGCCGGCGATCGCGACGATCCCGATCGGTGGCGGCGTCGTGACGTGGCTGACCGACGGCGAGCTGTTCGTCACCGACGGACCGTCCTGGTCGCCCGACGGTACCCGGATCGCGTTCGCCGCTCATGACGGGGAGAGCCAGCGGATCTTCGCGACGAACGCGGACGGTTCCGATCCTCGCGCGATCACCGGCGACGACGTCCATTGGGCCGAGGGCCCGGCATGGTCCCCGGACGGATCGAGGATCGCGTTCGCCGCGAGCCCGATCAGCGGTGACGAGGCGCCGAGCGTCTGGGACATCTACACCGTCGCTCCAGACGGCGGCGACCTGACGAACGTGACCCGGACGTCCGATCGGTCACATGACGAGTCGAGCCCCACCTGGTCCCCGGACGGCGAGCGCATCGCCTTCGCGAGACAAGGCCTGGAGGAGTCGGCGATCGTGCTCCGGCGTCTCTCGGACGGTCGCGAAACCCACGTGACGGAAGGGTCGTTCGTCGAAGGCTCGCCGGCGTGGTCCCCGGATGGACGGTGGATCGCGTTCGACCGAGCGGGCGTGGATCGGGATCCGGGCGAGCATCCAGCTCGCCAGGATCTCTGGCTGATCCATCCCGATGGGACGGGCGAAACGAGGCTCACGACGGACGGCGCGTTCGACCCGACGTGGCAGCCGCTCCCGGCCGGCTCGATCGAGCCGCCCGCGAGCGCGACGCCCGAACCGACGGCGTCGCCGAGCCCGGGGACGCACGGTCGCGACATCGGGCTCGCCTTCCCCGTCTGCCACGTGGAGAACCTCACGGGCATCGACTGGTACGGCGAGGGCACGGTCGGCGCTGCCTGGACCGGCGCACGGGTGAGGCCCGACGGTCGATGTCCCGAGGAGGGGACCGGCGAGTACGTCGTCGCGGCGGACATCGACGGCGACGGCGTGGCCGAGCCAGGTGGGATGGGTTACTTCCCCTCGTGTCTGTTCTGCCGCCCATACGCGACATCCGACCTCAACGCGGACGGCGTGCTCGAGCTCGTCGTGCTCGAAGAGGCGTCGAGCACGCCCTCGTACTCCTTCTACGAGGTGTCGGTGCCGACCTCCGAGCGGTCACCGGGGATCTACAACCTGTCGGTCGCGCCGCCTGGTGCGCCCGAGGCGAACCTGTCCGCGAACGAACCGCTCCGCCTCGTCGTCGGGGGAGACGAGGGGTTCTCGGGTGGTGTGACCTGTGAGGCGTATCCGGAGGCACCGACCTTGGTCTACACGTGGGTGTTCGGCGAGGTCGATGCCGACACGGACCTCGAGGTCCACACGACGCGATTGCAGCTCGGGGAAGATGGCATCTTCCACGTGCTCGGGAGCGATGACTCGCTCGCACCACGGAGCGACCCGCCGACGATCCCGACGGATTCCGCGTGCGGGGTGGACTTCCACCCCGCTCCCTAGCACGTGAGGCCGAGGACGAGCTCGTTGAGCAGGAGCATCCCGCGCTCGGTCGGGACGAGGCGTCCGTGGTCCCGCACGAGCAGCCCGCTCTCGAGGAACGGCTCCTCTCGGCCGTCCTCGACCCAGCTCGAGGGGATGCCCTGGAGGATCCGGAGTCGCAGGAACACCTCCTCGAGATAGGCGTCGGCGGGTTCGAGCTCCTCGGACCCGCCGACGGGAAGCTCGCCGCGCTCCACGATCGAGAGGTACTCCTCGGGCGGGCGAACGTTCCACCAGCGGCGGCCGTCGCGGTAGCCGTGGGCGCCGGCGCCGAGGCCAACGTACGGGCGCCGTTCCCAGTAGCCGAGGTTGTGGCGGCACTCGTATCCGGGCCTGGCCCAGTTCGAGACCTCGTAATGGCCGTATCCCGCCTCGCCGAGGACCCGGCAGGCGGTCTCGAACATCTCGGCCTGGAGATCGGGGTCGGGCGCCGGTGTGTCGCCTCGCGACACCTGGCGGCCGAGCGGCGTCGCCGGCTCGATCGTGAGCGCGTACGCGCTCACGTGCTCCGGCGCCAGCGCGATCGCTTCCCGAAGCGTTCGCTCCCACGAGGCCGCCGTCTCTCCGTTCGCGCCGTAGATCAGGTCGATGTTCACGTTGTCGTAGCCCGCCGCGCGCGCCGCCCGGAACGCCCCCACCACCGACTCCGGCTGGTGCACCCGCTCCAGCGCGGCCAGCACCGAGCGGTCGAAGGACTGCGCCCCCATCGACAGTCGTGCGTAGCCGGCCTCCCGGAGTCCCGCGAGCTTCTGCTCGTCCACCGTGTCGGGGTTCGCCTCGGTCGTGACCTCGGCGTCCGGCGCCACCTCGAACACCGCCCGCACGCGCGCCAGCAGCGCCTTCAGGTCCGCGACCTCCAGCGTCGTCGGCGTGCCGCCGCCGAGGAAGACGCTCGCGACCTCGACCCCCTCCCACGCCGGGGCCGCCAGCTCGGCCTCACGGAGCAGTGCCGCCACGTACCGCGAGGCCAGGTGATCGAGCCCGGCGTACGCGTTGAAGTCGCAGTAGCCGCAGCGGGTCAGGCAGAACGGCAGGTGGACGTACAAGCCGGCGGGCTCGGGCAGAACGGCCGTCACTTCTTCTTCGCCCCCTCCCCCACGCGGAGAGCGGCGATGAACGCGTCCTGCGGCACGTCGACTCGCCCTACCTTCCGAAGTCGCGCCTTCCCCTTCTTCTGCTCCTCCAACAGCTTCCGCTTGCGTGTGATGTCGCCGCCGTAGCACTTCGCCAGGACGTCCTTGCGCTTCGCCTTGACCGTCTCCCGCGCGATGATCTTCGAGCCGATCGCCGCCTGGATCGCGACGTCGAACATCTGCCTGGGGATCAGCTCGCGCAGCCGCTCGGTCATCCTCTTCCCGTACGCGTACGCCTTCGAGCGGTGGACGATCGTGCTGAACGCGTCCACGGGCTCACCGTGCAGCAGGACATCGACGCGGACGACGTCGGACTCCTGGTAGCCCCAGGGCTCGTAGTCGAGGGACGCGTACCCGCGCGTGTTCGACTTCAGGTGGTCGAAGAAGTCGAAGACGATCTCGGCGAGCGGCAGCACGTAGTGCACCTCGGCGCGTTCGGGCGTGAGGAACGTCGTCTCCACCAACTCGCCGCGTCGCGACTGGCAGAGATCGAGCACCGCACCGAGGTGCTCCTTCGGCGTGATCACCGTCGCGAACACGACCGGCTCCTCCACGCGGTCGTACGTTCCGGGCACCGGCATCTCGGCCGGGTTGTGGACGATCGACACCTCATCCCCCCTGATCACGTGGAACTCGACGTTCGGGGCGGTGGCGATCAGCTCGAGGTCGAACTCGCGCTCGAGCCGCTCCTTCACGATGTCCATGTGGAGCAGACCGAGGAATCCGGCCCGGAACCCGAACCCGAGCGCCTGGGAGGTCTCGGGCTCGTAGCTGAGTGACGAATCCGAGAGCTTCAACCGGTCGAGCGCGTCGCGGAGCTCCGAGTAGTCGCCGCCCTCGTTCGGGAACAACCCCGACCACACCATCGGCCGCGGCTCGCGGTAGCCCGGGAGCGGCTCGGACGCCGCCTGCTTGCCGGCGAGCGTGATCGTGTCGCCGACCTTCGCCTGATGGACGTCCTTCAGCCCCGTCACGAGGTACCCGACCTCGCCGGGGCCGAGCACGTCGACGGGCAGCGGCTCGGGGGCCATCACGCCGGCTTCTTCGGCTTCGGATTCGGTGGCCGTCGCCATCAAGCGGATCCGAGAGCGGCTCGGCAGCTCGCCCTCCTTCACCCGCACGTAGGTGATCACTCCGCGGTACGGGTCGAACATCGAGTCGAACACCAGGGCTCGGAGCGGCGTGGCCCTTTCGCCGGTGGGCGGGGGCACCTGCTCGACCACGGCCCGCAGCAGCTCCTCCACTCCCTCGCCGGTCTTGGCCGAGACCCGCAGGATGTCGTCGGCGTCGCGGTCGAGGAGATCCGCGAGCTCCTTCGCGCGCTGATCGGGATCGGCGGCCGGCAGGTCGATCTTGTTCAGCGCCGGGACGATCGCGAGGCCCGCGTCGCGCGCCAGGTGGAAGTTCGCGAGGGTCTGAGCCTCGAGACCCTGCGCCGCGTCCACGAGCAGCACCGCGCCCTCACACGCCGCGAGCGACCGGGACACCTCGTAGGTGAAGTCGACGTGACCCGGTGTGTCGATCAGGTTCAGCTCGTAGCCGTCGTGGAGGAGTCGGACCGCTTGCGCCTTGATCGTGATGCCTCGCTCTCGCTCGAGGTCCATCCGATCGAGGTACTGGGCTCGCATGTCCCGGTCGGCGACCGCGTGCGTCAGCTCCAGGAGCCGATCCGCCAGCGTCGACTTGCCGTGGTCGATGTGCGCCACGATGCAGAAGTTCCGGATGTGCGAGACGTCCACGGGGCTCATGCTACGTGTGCTCCTCCACGGGCCCGTCGATCCGGCCGTGGGAGAACCCGCTGGTAGACTGCCCTGCTCATGGCCAACATCAAGTCCCAGATCAAGCGCAATCGACAGAACGCCAAGCGCGCCGAAGGCAACAAGGCCGTCCGGACCGCCCTGAAGACCTCGACGAAGAAAGTCCAGGCTGGAGTGGCTGCGGGCGACGCCGAGGAGGCGACCGCCCGCCAGCGCGAGACCGCCCGCGCCCTCGACAAGGCGGCGAGCAAGGGCATCGTGCACAAGCGCACGGCTGCGCGTCGCAAGAGCCGCCTGGCGAAGGCCGCGGCGTCGGCCTCCGCGTCCGAGTAGCTCCGCCTCGCCCCTAGACTCCCTCGCGTGCGTGGGTCGCCGTCGTCGGATCGCTCGATGGTG
>DASUPO010000038.1:0-5978 GCA_036281075.1 Actinomycetota bacterium
GTTACTCCAATCGCGAAGCTGGGGGTTCTTCGATGCTTTGCCGGCGGTGGCGTTCTGGACCACCGCATCGCTGAAGTGGTCGACCACCGCGGCGATCGCGAACACGCCGCCCAACCGGTCGTACAGGCTCGGCTCGGCCATCTGTCGACCTCCCTTCTGCGACCGGAGGGTTTGCCCGCGTGTGGCTGACCGCCGGTCGCTCTCTGACATCACCTCTTAACTCCGATGAATCGAGGCGTCAAGTCAGGATCGTGTCGAGGACATATTGGAGCGCATCACCTCCTGACCGACGAGGCCTCCGGACGGCACTGATGCCCAGGAGGATCTACCTTCAGGTGCTTGATCCGCCGACGTGAGGGACCAACGAGGGAGTCAAGCCAACTGCAGGAATCGATACGGGCTGGGAAGACGGCTCACGCACCTGCATCTTAGGAATACGGCCGAGGCCCGCGAAGGGCTTCCGGTCCTCGCTGGATGCCGATGTAGGACGCGGGATGCCGCCGGCATCGAAACCAGGGCGTCAGTCCGATCGGAGCATCCGCCAGACCGTTCGTCGCGGGAGCGCAGCCCCGTGAAGAGCGTCAAGACCGCCGCGATCTGCCGCGTGTTGAGACCGAGGCTCGCGAGCTCGCGGGCGCTCGCCCGAAGCGCTCGAGACGCCTCCGCGCGATCGAGCTGCAGCCGTCTGTCGAGAGGGTGGAACGTCCCGAAGTCAGTCTTGACGCGATACCGTCTCAGTCGAACGCGACCCATCAACGTTGCGACCGAGCGGGCTTCGACCCGTTGGCGAGTTCCCCGCGAAGCCCCCCACGGATTCGTCGTCCATCGTCCGGGCCAGTTCCTGATACAGCTCGCGGGCAGCACGCCTTCCCTCTGCCGCGATCGGTCCCTTCGAGGTTTGTGGGGATCCTGGCCAGGCGTGTATCTCACGCGGAGTTCGGCTGTGAACACAAGCTCGATCCGGGTTTGATGGGGCATGCTGGGACGGACCGAACCCAGGAGGCGGCACATGTCGTTGGACGAAGTGGTCGAAGCCGTCGGCAAAGCCGTCGACGTTGCAGGGATCGTGATCATCGTCGTTGGAGCCGCGGCGGCAAGCCTCTTGTTCCTCGATCGCGCTCGCCGGGAAGGCGTTTCGACGGCGTATCCCACCTACCGGAGGAGCCTCGGTCGAGCCATACTGCTCGGCCTCGAGTTCCTCGTGGCTGCGGACATCGTGCGCACCGTGGCCATCACGCCGACGTTCAGCGACGTCGGTGTGTTGGGAGCGATCGTTCTGATCCGCACGTTCCTGAGCATCTCCCTCCAGGTGGAGACGGAGGCTCGCTGGCCTTGGCAACCTCGCGAGGGAATGCAAACCCCGGCGGCGGGGATCTGACGTACCGGCCTCTTGCTACGAAATGGCCGGCTCGGAGCCACGCGAGCGGCCTGGAGGCTCCACCCGCACGCAACATTCTCCCGGCACGGGGTCGAAGACGACGCGCACCGTGTCGTTCCCGAGACCTCGGACGACGCCGTCGACCAGCTGCTCGTTCATGTGGCAGACCAGATCGCGGTCTTCCTCGGCCAGCGCATGGAAGGGACAGTTCCTGAGGCGCACGCACCCGCGCTCGTCCCGGTACGGCTCGTAGCCGCGCTCCTCGAGGACGTCGGTCGTCACGTTGATCGCCCGCTCGGGCCCGGGGCGCGCGATATGGCGACGCCGGCCCTCCGATCGCCCGATCTCGAGGCCGGTATCGCGTGCGGCCCGGCCAGCCGCCTCGGCACCGGGCTCTTCCCGATCCTTCGAGCGCAGCGCTCGGAGGAGCACCGTTCCGAGCAGGTCGTACCGTCGCTCTGGGATGGAGACGTCGAACTCTCGATCCGACGGCTCGTACTGCTTCGCCGGCCGGCCGGCTCCGCGACCGCCTCGTCCCGGCGGGCGTGCATACGTGAACGTGAGGAGCCCGCGATCGACCAGCTTGTCGAGGTGGAACGCCGCGAGCTTCCGGGAGATCCCGGTCGCCGCCGCGGCCTCCTCTCGGGTGACCGGTCGGCCGGCGCGGCGCACGTGGAGATAGAGCTCACGCCGGAGGTCGTCTTCCAGCGCCCCCAGCGCCTCAGCGTCCCGTCTCAACCCGCGTAGCATGAAGCCCATGTTACACCAACTGGGTCGGGTCATAATCAGGAGCCGACGCTGGTTCGGGCAAAAAAGCTCAAGAACTTTATCTCTACAGGCTTGACGCTGGATCGTCGCTCGCCTAGGATCGCCCCTATCACCAATGACCGTTGGTGATAGAGGAGGTAGGGACCGATGGCTACGAAGGAAAAGAGGTGGCGCGTCGGGATCGCAGCCGTGCTCGGCGTCGCGACGGCGGCCGTGCTCGCGTTCGGTCCGTCGTCCGCGACGGTCGAGACCGCAGCGGCATCGACGCATCAGCACGCGAGCTCCGTCGAAGCGAAGGCTGACTTCCAGGACGCGATGCAGCGACTCTGGGTCGATCACGTCACGTGGACGCGGCTCTTCATCGTGAGCTTCGTCGCCGACCTGCCGGACCTGCAGGCGACGACGGATCGGCTCCTGCAGAACCAGGTGGACATCGGGGACGCCGTCAAGCCGTTCTACGGCGACGCCGCCGGGGACCAGCTGACGGCACTGCTCGAGGAGCACATCCTCACGGCGGCGGACCTGTTGACCGCCGCGAAGGCCGGCGACGATGCGGCGTTCGAGGAGGCCAACCAGGCCTGGTACGCCAACGCGCAGGAGATTGCAGGGTTCCTGCACGACGCGAATCCGCGCAACTGGCCGCTCGCTGACATGCGCCAGATGATGAAGGACCACCTCGACCTGACGCTCGAGGAGGCGGCCGCCCAGCTCGGCGGTGACTACGCGGCGAGCGTCGCCGTGTACGACGAGGTGGAGACCGAGATCCTGCACATGGCCGACATGCTCTCATCGGGCCTGATCGCGCAGTTCCCGCAGGCGTTCGCGAAGTAGATCGATCGAGGGGATCCGGCGGCGCCTCGGGCGCCGCCGGTTCCTCGCACCACACGGAAGGAGTTACCGATGGCATCCATCGCTCGGTCCGAGCGTTCGAACGACCGGACCGTGTTCATGCGGCTTTCGCTCGCGACCGCCTCGATCGCCGCCGGACTCATCCACGCGAGCGTCGTGCCCCACCACCTGGAGGAATCGGTCGTCCTCGGCGTTGCATTCGCGGCCACGGCGATCTTCCAGATCGGGTGGGCGGCCCCGGTGGCCTTCCGACTCGACCGGCGCTTGCTCGACATCGGCGCGGTCGTGAACGGAGCGGTCGTCGCAGCCTGGATCGCGTCGAGGACGGTCGGGCTGCCGTTCGGACCTCACGCGTGGCTCGCGGAGCCGATCGGAGCCGTGGATGCCACGGCGACACTTCTCGAGCTGATGATCGTCATCGGGTCGGCACTCGTGCCCAGGTCTCAGCCGGCCGCGGTTCCATCCTCGAGGATGACGGTCGGAACCCGGGACCGGAGGCGCAACGGCCATACTGTCGGAGTGGACGGAGCCGCGTCGAAGCAAGCGCTGTTCGAGGAGGAGGATCGTGCCTGGAACGAGCTCCATGGCCTCGTGGACTCGATGCCCGAGGACAAGGTCGCCGAACCCGGCTACTTCGAGGAGGGTTGGTCGGCGAAGGATCTCGTCGCGCACATCGGGAGCTGGCTGGCGGAGGCAGGCGCTGTCCTGGAGCGGATCCGGTTCGGGACCTACGATCGGCAGGAGATCGACGTCGACGCGATGAACCAGGCGTTCTACGACGCGATGCACGATGTCCCGTTCTCGGTCGTGCGGGCACAGGGGGTCGCATCTCGCAACAGGATGCTCCGAGCATGGCGATCGCTCCCGGAGGATTCACCGGAGGCGAACACATGGATCCGCAAAGCCGGCCCGGATCACTACTCGGAGCACCTGCCGCGGCTCCGGCAGTGGGTGAACGAGCTCGCACGGTGAGCGCGCCTTTCCGAATCCAGGGACGGAGGGCGACGGCGATCAGGTCCCGTTGGGATCGCTGCCGCGCGGGTGCTGAGGTGAGTCGAGCTTGAACCCGGGAACCTAGAATCGCAACGATGCTCGGTCTGACGGTCACCGCAACCGACATCCTGCTCATCGGCGTGGCCGTGTGGCTCACCGTCGGCATCACCCTCGCCGTTCTGATGGGCAGACGCGGCCACAGCCCATTCGAGTGGTTCCTCCTTGGGGCGATCCTCGGACCGATCGCGTTGCCGATCGCCTGGGGCCGGATCAGTTCTGAACCCGCCGCCCCGAACCGTGAGACCGTCGACGTCGTCCCCGGACCTGGCACCGGACCTGTCGACGTGCTCGTCGGTATCGACGGCTCCTCAGAATCTGAGACAGCGCTCAGGACGGCGGTCGAGATCCTCGGGCCGCGGATCGGCCGGCTGACGTTGGCGGGCGTCACCGGATTCGATCATGGGAACCCGCAAGTGGAGGCCGACACGAAGCGGGCCCTCGAGACCCTCCAAGGGATCGCTGCAGCAGCGAGCGTTGCCCACCTCGGGATCACGATCCTTTCGGGCAAGCCATCCGAAGCGCTCCCGGAATATGCGCTTCGAGAGGGGTATCAACTCGTCGTCGTCGGTCGCCGCGGCCGGGGGGCGAGCAAGGCGATCCTTGGGAGCACGGCCGCGCAGCTCGCGAGTGCACCGATCCCCGTTCTCATCTCGTGAGCACCGCCATCTCAGGCGCCGGGCTCGATCAGCTTCCATGCATTCTGCCAGGAGCCGCCCTGCATGTTCAGGTAGATGTTCAGGGCACCCATCGCCGCGAGGGTTCGGGCCGATGAGAGCGGACCAGCGTCGATCGGACGCATGCCGATCGAGCCGATGAGCTCGATCACCGTCGCTTTCGCGTCGGCGTCGGTGGAGGCGACGAAGTTGTCGACCTGCATGGCGTTCCTGCGGGTCAGCCTGCCGGGAGGCGAGGACCGTGTTGAACGCCTTCACGACCCGCGCATCCGGCGCCATCGAGGCGATCTGCTCAGCGTTCGACGAGCCGTCGACGACCGCGCCGGGCTCTTCGTCCCCGAACCGGTTCGTCACGTCCACCACGACCTTGTCGTCGAGGGCCTCGCCGGCCTCGTCCACGATCGACGCGGTGGCCTCGTAGGGGACCGCCAGGATCACGACCTCGGCGGCGCGTATCGCGTCGACGTTGGATCCCAAGCTCTGACCGCCGACCTCCTTCGCGAGCGCGTCGGCCTCACTCTGCGTCGTCGACGTCAGGATGACGTCGTGACCGGCCGACGAGAGCGTTCGCCCGAGTGCGCTCCCGACGTTACCCGTGCCGATGACCGCGACATCCACGAGGTCCTCCGATCTCTTCCTCGCCCTTTACTCGTCCCACCACTTCATCGGGTTGCCGGCCTGGTTCCATGCAACGAGGCCGCCCTGAAGCGTCACCACGCGATCGGGGTCGTACCCCGCGTCGATCAGCCGCCGCGCCGCACGGGCGCTGGTGTATTCATCTGGTCAAGTGCAGTACAGGACGATCGTCTGCCCTTCGGGCACCGATCGGAGCGCGGGATGATCCGCGGACCGGCGGATCTCCCCGAATGGGGTGGAGATCGCTCCGGCCGCATGCGCCTCCTCATAGAACTGGCAGGCGCGCGTGTCCACGAGGACGGCGTCGCGAGCCTCGACGAGGCGACGGGCGTCGGCCGCTGAGACGGCGGGTCGTCCGCAGGTCCTCACGGGTAAGGCGCGGTTCACTCATCGTCCGAGCTACCTTCGACGCGATCGGGGAGTTGTGTCTCCTCCACGAAGACCGCAGGCGGATCGCTCGCGGGGAAGGACAGCATCGAAGCCTCGTCGACCAGAAGGTCGAGGCGTATCCGGCGTTCCTCCGATGAAGCAGGCTCGTTCATCCGGATCTCCCATCTCACCCTAGTGCGGATGGTCTGAACCTGGGAAACGCCAGGGTCTGAGTATCCAGGTGGACGTGG
>DASUPO010000039.1:0-20138 GCA_036281075.1 Actinomycetota bacterium
CGCGGCGAACTTCGACGTGAACGGATCGAAGGGCACGGTCGTGACCGCCGGCGGCTCGGGCCAGCAGATCGCGCACCTCGGACAGGTCTCGGCCCGTGATGTGGACGCGCAGGTCGCGATCACCTTCCCGAACGCTCCGTCGGGGTCGGTGACGCCGTTCGCGTTCCTGCTCGTCCGCCGGCAGGGGACCGGCGCCTACTACCGGGTGGGCCTCTACGTGACCTCGGGGGGCAAGGTCTTCATCCGCGGGCAGACCAGCGCGAACGCGAACCTGTTCGCCGACGTCGACACCGGTCTCAGTTTCTCGGCGGGCGACACCTTCGTGCTCCGCGTGCAGGCCACCGGGGCGAGCCCCACCACGATCCGGGCCCGAGCGTGGGAGACCGGCACCGTCGAGCCGGCGTCGTGGCAGGTGACCGCCACGAGCTCAGCCGCCGGTCTGCAGACGGCCGGCTCGGTGGGGATCCGGACCGTCGTGACCGGCACCCTCACCACGACGCTTGCGTTCGACGGGTTCCTGGTGGAAGCCTAGGCCGTCGATGTGCCGAGAGAAGGCACCTTGATGATGGGACGTGGCGGATCAGGGGGCGAGGCACGTTCCCGGTTGACGACGACGCGGTGACGGAGGCCGGGTGAGGATCAGCCGTGTGGCCTCCCGGGCGTCATCCTCGGTTCGCTTGGACGGATGCAGACGGGTTCGTGACCGTCGACGATGAAGGTCCTGTACATCCTCGGAGGTGCCCGAACGGGTAGCACCATCGTCGACAACGTGCTGAATGAGGTGGATGGCTTCTTCTCCGGGGGAGAGATCCGTTTCCTGTGGGAACGGCTCCTCGAAGGCCGACTCTGTGGCTGTCGCAGGCGGTTGGAGGATTGTCCCATCTGGTCCGGTGTGCTGAAGTCGGCATTCGGCTTCCCGGAAGACAGCCGGATCGATGTGGAAGAGATCGCGGCGTGGCAACGGGAAAGCCTGAGGCTCCGGCGGACGTTCCAGGTCCTCCACGCGGTCGATGACCGAAGGCGTGCGTCCAGATCGCTTCAAGCATTCGCCGATGTGACCCAGCAGCTGTACCACGCGCTCTTCGACGTGACGGGAGCCCGGATCATCGTCGACTCATCGGGCCGCGCCTCGTATGCGGCGATGCTCATGCTGAGCGACGTCGTGCCGTATTTCCTGCACCTCGTGCGCGATCCGAGGGCCGTGGCACACTCGCGACAGCGGCCGAAGCTGAATCCGGACAGACCCGTTCCCGGTTACATGGGTGTCAGCAGCCCATTCAACAGTGCCATTTCGTGGTTGGCGTGGAACCTCGCCTCGGAAGCCGTGATCCGACGACAGGATCCTCGCCGTCGGATCCTTCTCCGATACGAGGATTTCGCCGCCGACCCTCGTGGAACGATGGCGACGATCCTCCGGTTCCTCGATGAGCCGGGGCGAGATCTTCCCTTCGTCGACGAGAAGACGGTGAGGTTGAGAGGCAATCACACCGTTTCCGGTAATCCGGCTCGCTATATCCACGGCATCGTGCCGATCCGAGAGGACGACGAGTGGCGGAGCCGGATGCCGCTGCGGCAGCGGATCGGTGTGACGGTTGCCACGCTTCCGGGACTCGTGAGGTACGGCTACGGACTCGATCCCGCGCCCAGCCGGCCGCGAAGATCGCGCCCACAGGTCTAGCGTCTGCTACGGGATGACCTGCGCTCCAACCATCCCGGAGAGAGCCGTCTCGAGGTGTCGTCGGCTGACGGTGATGTCAGCCGAGAGGTCGAAATGATCGCCGCGAAGCCTGGACGCATGGCCTTCTCCGAGGACATAGGAGTAAGCCAATCCGCACAGCCCTGCGATGATCCGGAAGCAATAGTTGACGTACCGCGGGGAGAACAGCTCGAGGATCTTCGTTCCTGGCTCACAGAAGGCGACGTTGACCAGAGCGGCGCCATGAGGTGCCACGATCAACTCGGCCTGCCGGAACATCTTGGCCTGTTCCCTGATCGACATGGAATCGAGGCTCACCCGCTCGATCCCCCAGCGGGCCAGCACCGGCTCCAGCTCGGGTTCGTTGGCGACTCGGCGCGTCCTTAGGCTGTCACCCCGGGAGATATAGATCCGCCGCCGCCGCTCCCCCGGCGAGAGCGGCCGGCGAAGCTCCGGGAACAGGTTCCCGATCGCTCGACACGCCCACCCGGGGATCCGCTTCCCGTCGGTCGGCACGCAGGGCACGATCAGCTGGTCCGCGACGAGGTGGGTACGCCTCGACGGCGGGATCAAACGATCGACGGGTACTCCCGTCAAAGAGAGGACCTCTCTCTGGTAGGGCGTCGAGGATGCAGCCAGAACGGCGTCCAATCCGCTGAGGAGACCGGCCTCAGCCAGGATCGCTATCCGCGGAACGATGTCGATCATGAAGTGGTAGTAGTTGTCGGCCTTCCGAGTGTGGATGATCCCAACTCGGCCTTCGATCTTCTCCGGGCTGGGAAGCCACGCACGCCTGTAGATCGGATGCTGCGACGGACGTTTCACCGAGAAGTATGGCGAGAGATCCTGCAGGAGCAGGTTGCTGGACGTGACGATGGCAGCATAGTCGCCGACGACTCGCCCGCCTGTGAGGCGCACCAGGTACGGTCCGGTGCTCTCGATGGCGCGTGACGGGGCGAGTGTCGGATACCCTCGGGGGATCCCATCGACGGCCGGGATCTCGTCACGATGTGGGGTGGTGGCGTCGCCCGTCACTTCCCAGGAGGAACGTTGCTCACGCCCGGACCCCCAGCTCACCGTCGCGCCTTTGGGCAACGCCCGTAGACCGAAGGGCTTGGACAGGACCTTCAGGAGAGGGCCTGCATACTGCGAGGTCGCGCGGAGGATGGGACCGACCCACGGTTGAAGTGGTCTCAGGAGGCGCGGAAGCTTCGTCATATCAGATCTTCGACGGTCTCAACGTGGGGACTCCGGACTCGCTCGACCTCACACGGGGTCGCCCCAGCAGCGAGCCGCCAGATATGCTACCGCCGTGTTGCGTCCGTATGCGACCGCGTTGATGAAACTCGGGAAGCCCCACGTCAGGGCCGAAGCGAGACTACGCGTCGCGCGCCTGACCCAGGTCCCCCTGTTCGTCTCTCACCGATCCCGGTTCACGAACGTCTATCACTGCTGCATGGGTCGAACAGGGAGCCAGTGGCTGAGGCGGATGCTCTCCGACTCGATCGTCTATCGCCGTTCTGGACTCCGGACGTACGGGTACCAGGACAGGCTGCGGGGCCGCATCGACCAGAGGGGGCTCACCGAGCGCACGTTCGAGCGGCCCTTACCCCCACACCGCATCGTCACGCCCTTGTATCTGAGCTTCGAGAACTTCAGAGATCTTCCGAAGCCACCCGCCTATCGTGCGTTCTTCGTGTACCGCGATCCGCGCGACATCGTCGTCTCGGCATACTTCCTCCATAGGAACACCGATACGAGGGGTAACTCGGTGGAGGACCGCACCTTCTTGCAGGCCGCACCGCTGGAGGACGGACTGATCTCTACGATCGATCGTGCCGAGCGGCGGGGCGTCTACGACGCGTTCCGGTCGTGGAGCGACGCGGCGTCCGAAGACCTCAACATCAAGCTGATCCGGTACGAGGATCTGACCGGCGATGCCGGCTCCGGCTTGATCGAGGATCTCATGGCGTACTGTGACGTCGCCATCGATCCGCAGGAGCTTCGAGAGCTGCTCGACAGGTGCAGCTTCGATCGTTTGAGCGGTGGCCGGCGGCAGGGTCAAGCAGATCGATCCTCTCATTATCGGAGGGGTGTTTCCGGAGACTGGGCGAAGTACTTCACCCCTCGCGTCGAGGAGCGGTTCAACGAGGTCGCTGGTGACCTCGTGCCTCTCTTCGGGTACGAGTAGCCGCAACGCAGTGCAAGCGCCTGCCGCCGACGTTCGGACGTGCAGGTGCCACGCGGGACCGAGCTGCCGGCGCATCAGCGCTTGAACGCGCTCGATAAGCAGATCTTCCGGCGCCCCGGTTGGGGGGCGGCTGATCAGGCGTTCTCCAGCATCACGAACTTCACACTCGGCGTCGCCCTCGCGAGAACCACGAGTCCTCAAGACTTCGGCGCCTTCGGCATAGCGTTCGCGACATACACGATCTCGTCCGGGCTTGCACGCGCCCTGACGAGCGAGGTGTTGGCTATCCGTTTCAGCGCCGACGTTGGAGTCCACCGGCGCGGAACGGCGGCTGCGACAGGGGTCGCGATCGTCCTCGACGCGGACCCCGGTCCTCCTCGGAACCCATGTCTTCCTCAACGGCTTCGTCGACCTCCACGGTCCTGCTGACACGCCGCTGGATCAGGATGCATCCAGCCCGCTTCGGAATAGCACAGACACGGTGAGGATCCCATTGATGCGGCCGATGGCATCCGTCGCCTCCTCGCGACGATCGGCTATCGAGGCCCCTTCGATGCCGAGTTCAAGCGTGACGATGGCAAAGGGCGGCACAAGCTCACCGAAGTCGATGCGCAAGCTGGTGGCAGATCGAACTCGTTCGTGCAGCGGGCATGGACCTCGGCGTACTTGGATGCTCTCGGCGGGGACGTGGATGCCGGGTCGACGGGTATCGCATCGGCCGGAGAGGGGTTCACACGTTCCCGGACCTGCGTGCCCGAGGGAAATGCTGGATCGCCTTCGGTCCGATCCTGGGCCAAGGGAGGGATGGTTCGCCGCCCGACACGCCGTCCTCCAGTGGTCCGATCTTCGACCGGGTCTCACCGAGCTCCGTCGGCTGGCGCACATGGCCTTTGCGCCCATGTTCGGGCGAGATCCTCACTCTGAGCCCTCGCTCGGAACCGTGGCAGCACGAGTCGGTCGGGTTCTCGATTCCCTGAACGGCGAAGGCTAAGCTCCGAACGCGTGTTCGAGGATCTGAATCCCGAGCAGCTCAGCGCCGTCCGCCACGGCGAGGGGCCGCTGCTGATCGTCGCCGGCGCCGGGAGCGGCAAGACGATGACGCTGGCCGCCCGCGTGGCCTCGCTCGTCGAGCGCGGGACGAGGCCGGAGCGGATCCTGCTCCTCACGTTCAGCCGCCGGGCGGCCCGCGAGATGGTGAGCCGGGCTCAGCGGCTGATCGCCGCCAACGGCGTCGGTCACGTCTGGGGCGGGACGTTCCACGCGATCGGGAACCGTCTGCTGCGGATCCACGGGCGCGCGCTCGGCCTCTCCCCCGACTTCACGGTCCTCGACCAGGCGGACGGCGCGGACGTGATGAACCTGCTCCGCGACGAGCTCGGGTACTCCTCGCGCGAGCGCCGCTTCCCGCGGAAGGACACCCTGGCGGCGATCTACTCGCGGACCGTGAACGCCGGCGATCGACTCGCCGACGTCGTGAAGCGCCACTACCCGTGGTGCCTCGACGAGACCGAGGGGATCCGCGAGATCTTCCGCGCGTACACCGAACGGAAGCGCCAGCAACACGTCCTGGACTACGACGACCTCCTGCTGTTCTGGAAGTCGCTCGCGACGTCGCCCGAGGCGGGGCCGCAGCTCGCGGCGGCGTTCGACCACGTCCTTGTCGACGAGTACCACGACACGAACGCGCTGCAGGCCGACATCCTTGAGGGGATGCGGCCGGCCGACGGCCCCCGCAACCTCACCGTCGTCGGGGACGACGCGCAGTCGATCTACGGGTTCCGAGCGGCCACGGTACGGAACATCCTCGAGTTCCCGGAGCGCTTCCCGGGCACGACGATCGTGAAGCTGGAGCGGAACTACCGGTCGACGCCGCCGATCCTGGCGGCGTCGAACGCGGTGATCGCGCTCAGCCCGCAGCGACACGACAAGAAGCTGTGGTCGACGCGCGAAGGCATCGCCCGTCCCGAGCTGCGCGCGTGCCTCGACGAGGCCGAGCAGAGCGACGCGGTATGCCGCGCCGTGCTCGCGCACCGCGAGGAGGGCGTGGCGCTGAAAGCGCAGTCGGTCCTGTTCCGCGCGGCGCATCACTCCGACCACCTCGAGGTCGAGCTGGCGCGCCGGAACATCCCGTTCGTGAAGTACGGCGGGTTGAAGTTCATGGAGGCGGCGCACGTGAAGGACGCACTCGCGTGCCTCCGGATCCTGGAGAACCCCTACGACGAGGTCAGCTGGTTCCGGGTGGTGCAGCTCCTGGACGGGTTGGGCCCCGCGTCGGCCAGGCGGCTGATGGACGATCTCGAGGTGCGGCGCGGCGACACCGCGGACGCGGCCTCGCCGCTCGCCCGGTTCCTGTCGGAGCCGGTCGCGGTGCCGAAGGCGGCCGCGGACGGCGTCCGGACGCTCCGGGACGTCCTGGGCGACTGCCTCGACTCCGACGCGATGCCGCCGGCCGCGCAGCTCGCCCGGCTGCGGTTGTTCCTCGAGCCGGTGATCGCCGCGAAGTACGACGCGGCGCCCGCCCGTGTGCGCGACCTCGAGCAGCTCGAGCTGCTCGCCTCGGAGTCGGCGTCGCGAGGACGGTTCCTGGCCGACCTGACGCTCGACCCTCCGGCCTCGACCGGCGACCTCGCGGGGCCGCCCCACCTCGACGAGGACTACCTGATCCTCTCGACGATCCACTCCGCGAAGGGTCTGGAGTGGGACGTCGTGCACGTGATCCACGCGGCGGACGGGATGATCCCGTCGGACCTCGCGGCCGGTGACGACGACGAGATCGAGGAGGAACGGAGGCTGCTGTACGTGGCGCTCACGAGGGCGCGGGACCGGCTGCACGTCACGTACCCGCAGCGGTACTACCGGCGACCCCGTGGGCTCGAGGACCCGCACTCGTATTCGCAGCGCTCGCGGTTCCTCCCCGACGAGGTCCTGGAGCACTTCGAGGTGATCGGGCCGGAGCTCGCGCCCGTCCCTACAGGGGGCGAGCCGTTGACGGCGGCGGCCGAGGTGGACGCTTTCTTGGCGGGTCTCTGGGCCGACTGAACCAGGCCCGATCGGGGTCCGTAACCCTTACCGTCGCGGAGGGATCTGCCCTCCGCCATGGGAGGGATGCTCATGCCCCGACTCCTTCGCCGCGTCGCCGCGGTCACCCTGCTCCTCGCGCTCGCCGCGCTCGCGTTCGCGCTGCCGGCTTCAGCCGGCGGGCGTCCGATCCATGTAGCGCTGACCGGCGCCGCCGAACGACCGGGGCCAGGCGATCCGGATGGATCCGGAACGGCGGCGTTCACGTTCAACCGTGGCACTGGAGAGGTGTGTTGGACGATCGACGTGGAAGGGATCACCTTGCCCGCGGCGGCCGCGCACATCCACGTCGCACCGGTGACGGACCCCGGACCGATCGTGATCGGGTTGACCGCGCCCGACGCCACCGGGCACTCGAGCGGGTGTGTGACCGCCGATCGCGCGCTGGTGAAAGCGATCACGAAGGATCCAGGTGCGTACTACGTGAACGTCCACACCTCGGACCTCCCTGCGGGAGCCCTCCGGGCACAGCTCGGCTGAGTCCCCCTCGGCCGAAGGAGGCAGCGGGCCGCAGGCCCGCCGCCCTCCTATCCTCGGGGTGTGGACGCCGCGCTCCTCGATCTCTACGACACCGTGGTCCGGACGCGATGGGGCGAGCTCTCCACGAGGATCACCGGCGAGCTCGAGATCGACCGCTCGGACCTGTACCGCGCGTACGACGAGACCCGGGCGGCGCGAAGCGTCGGCGCGTTCGACGGCCCGGAGGGCGACATGGCGGCGATCGTCGAGGCCGCCGGGGTCGCGCCGTCACCCGAGCTGATCGAGCGGCTCGTGAGCTTGGAGCGGGCCTTCGCCGAGACGGGCATCGAGGTGTGGGAGGACTCCATACCGGTCGTGTCGGAGCTGCGGGCGCGCGGCGTGAGGACCGCGCTGATCAGCAACTGCTCGCACTCGACGCGCGGCGTCGTCGACCGCCTCCGCCTCGACGAGGCGTTCGACGAGATCGTGCTCTCGGTCGAGGTCGGCCTGCGGAAGCCGGACCCCGCGATCTACCGGCTCGCGCTCGAGCGGCTGGGTGCGGACCCGGATCGAGCCGTCTTCGTCGACGATCAGCCCGCCTACTGCGACGGGGCCGCGGCGCTCGGGATCGGGACGTTCCTGATCGACCGGAGCGGTGACGCGACGCCGGACGAGGACGGGCACCGCGTGATCTCGGACCTGCGAGCGCTGCTCGGCTAGGCCCCGCCCATCGCTCCCATCGCCCCGATCGCTTCGGTCATGTCCGTGACCCGCGACGCGGGCGGCACCTCGATCTCGACGGGCTCGCCGAACGCCGAGTAGTCGACCGTCATGTCCATGGTCGCGTCCTCGTCGCCGGGTACCAGCTCTCCGAAGTCCATCGTGATCCGCTGCCGGCGCGGGAACCCCTCCTCGTCGACCCAGAGGTGGAACCGGATCCGGTCCTCGACCCCGAGGGTCTCGAACTGCTCGACCGCGGCCACGAGCTGCTCGCGCGTCGCCTCGTCGGCCTCCTCGCCGGCGACGTCGGCGAAGTTCTCCAACACGCGCGCCAGGTCGATCGTGCCGGTGTAGTGCGTGGTCGGCACACCGTCGATCTCTTGCTCGCCCGCGGCCTCGACGTCGAACACGCCGGCGAAGAGTCCCGCGTACGCCGAGGGATCGGTCGTGCCCGCCCCGAAACCGCCGAACTGCGCGGCCTCCTTCGGGCTCAGCTTCGTAGGATCGATGCTCACCCACTCGGTGCCCGCGCCCTGGAAGACCGGCGACCGCATGTAGACGACGCCGTCGGCCATCACCATCTCCATCTCACCGCCCAGGAGGCCGAGGTCCAGCGTCATCGCGGCTTCCTGGTTCGCGTTGTCCACGTCCGCGTCCCCGGAGAACGTGTACCGCTCGCCGGCGGCGGCGATCTCCATCTCCAGCTCCTGATGGAGGCTGTCGGCCTCGTAGACGGCCTGGACCGCGTCCAGGACGACGTCCCGCGGGTTCAGGGGGGCCGCATCCTCGGCACAGGCGGCGAGGAGCGTGGACACGGCGATCAGGGAAGCGAGCGTTCTCTTCATGCCCACATCATCGGCACGGAGGCCGCATCAGTCCACCCAACGGCCGAACTCAGCGGAGATCGTCCAGGCAGTCGGCGACCGGCTTGCGGATCCCGGTGAAGAACGGCGTCTCCGACTTCGTGAACAGCCTGGTCTTCGAGTCGCGGAGCCGGCGGATGCAGTCCACGAGCGCCTCCAGCTCGTCGGTCTCGAACGCGAGGATCCACTCCCAGTCCCCCAGGCCGAACGCGCTCGTCGTGTTCGCGAGCACCTGGGGGAACTCCCGACCCAGCACGCCGTGCTCCGCGAGGAGCTCGCCGCGTTCCTGCGGCGGCAGCAGGTACCACTCGGGCGAGCGGACGAACGGGTAGACGCAGAGGTAGGTGCGAGGAGCCTCGCCGCGCACGAAGGCCGGTTGATGATCGGGCGTGAACTCTGCGGGCTTCACGACGCCCATCAGCGATGCGACGGGGTCGAGCAGGTCACCCGTGCGGGTCCGGCGGAACTCGACGACGAATCGCTGCAGATCCTCCGCCGAGGCGGAGGTGAGCCACAGCACGAGGTCGGCGTCGGCACGGAACCCGACCGTCGAGTAGGAGCCGCGCATGTCCACCCGCCCGGCCCAACCCTTCACGAGCGAGTCGATCTCGTCGGCGGCGTTGCGCAGGGCGTCGTCCTCGTACAGCTCGGCTCGAAGGTCCGGGCTCGCGGCGAACACGGAGTACAGCGCGAAGATCGTCTCGCTCATGCGGACTCCTTCCGGGTGAGGCCCGCGTGCGCGAGCACACGGGCCGACGTCTCCTCGGCGGCGCGGGCGAGGTCCGACACGCCGACGCCGTCGAAGGCGTTCCCGACGACGACGATACCGGGCGGGAGCGCGTCGCGGATCCGCCGGACGCGATCCAGGTGTCCGACGCGGTACTGCGGCATCGCGCGCCACCATCGGTGGACGCGCGAGGCCGCGGGGGCGGGGAGGTCCAGGACCGCGGAGAGATGGCGCGCGCACGCGTACACGATGTCCTCGTCCGATCCGTCGAGCACGTCCTCGAAGCCGACGCCCCCGACGAACGCCCGCACGACGGCGCGGTCCCCGAACGCCTCGTCGGGCCATTTCCGCGAGACGAACGTGGCGGCCGTCATCGGCGCCCGGCCGCGCGGGACGACGAACCCGCTCGCGTCGGGGAGCGCATCGGCCGTCCCCGCGGGATACACGAGGAACACGACGGCGGTCGAGGCCCGCTCGATCGCGTCGAGCTCGGTCGGTGCCGCGGCGCCCAAAAGGCTCGCGGCCTGCCCCGGCCCGCACGCCAGGACGATCGCCTCGACCCGCTCGGCCCCGCCCGAGAGCCGGATCTCGCCTTCCTCGACGGCGAGTGCGGCCTCTCGGAGACGGAGGCGGTCACCGAGCTCCTCGACGAGGGCGTCGACGAGCTCCCGCATCCCGCGACGGGGCCGGAGGAACATCGGCCCCGGCTCGCCGCGGCGCGCGGACCGCTGCGCGGCCTGCGCGCCGCGCACCAGGCTCCCCTGCGATGCCTCCCACGCGACCAGCTCCGGGAAGGTCGCCGTCGCCGACAGCTCGTCGACGTCTCCCGCGTACAGGCCAGCCAGGAGCGGCGCGACCGCGAGATCGGTGGCCTCGTTGCCGAGCCGGCGGCGGAGCACTTCGCCCAACGTCTCCTCGACGCCGTCGCGGCGCGCCCGCTTCACCAGGTCCCCCAGCGCCCGGAGCCGCCCGCCGCGCGACAGCCCGGGCCATCGCAGGACGTCCCCGACGTCGCCCGGGATCCCGAACGCCGCCCCCGGCAGGAAGGGAACGAGCCCGGCGTCCGTCCAGAGGAGCGCCGACGACGTCCCCGGCGCCGAGAGTCTCAGCCCGAGGTCCCGGCAGAGCGACACGCCCCACGGCTTGCGCGCGACCAGCGAGTCGGGGCCGGGCTCCAGCTCCAGATCGCCCACCTCGACCGGCGGCGCGATCACGCCGCCCGCCACGTCCCCGGCCTCCACCACGATCGGATCGGCGCCCGCGCGGAGCAGCCGGTACGCCGTGGCGAGACCCGCGACGCCGCCACCGACCACGGCGACGCGCCCGGTCACTCCGCCCCCGTCTCCGCCAGGTGATCGCGCACGACCCGCGCGAGGACGTCCAGGTAGGAGGGGTCGGCGTTAGGCATCCGCGTCCGAGCGAACCGGATCCCGGCACGCTCGGCGATCGATCTCGCCTCGATGTCGAGGTCGTAGAGGATCTCGAGGTGATCCGCGACGAACCCCGCGGAGCAGACCACGACCGCGGGATGACCGGTGGCCGCCGCCTCGAGGATCGACTCCTCCACCGGCGGACCCCACCACGGGTCGGCGGTGCGGCCCGCGCTCTGCCAGGCGATCGCGTAGCGCTCGAGGCCGAGCGACGCGGCCACGAGGTCGGCGGTCTCCTGCAGGCCGTCTCGATACCGGCAGGACGACTCGCAGTCGCAGGTCTTGCAGCGGAGCGACCCGTCTTCGACGACGCGGGTCGGGAGCGAATGGGCGGTGAACAGGACGATCGCCCCCGCCCGCTCCTCGTCCGTCAACCCCTCCAGAACCTCCGCGACCCGTTCGGACAGGAACGCGACGAACGCCGGGTGGGCGTGATAGCTCCGGATGAAGGAGAACTCGGGGCCGCCTCCCTGCTCCTCCGTCGCACGCAGGACGCGCTCCACGTAGGTCTCGACCGACATCCCCGACCAGTGCGGCGCCATCACGATCCCGACGGCGCGCGCCACTCCCTCGTCTCGCATGCGAGCGACCGCTTCGGCGATCGTGGGCGAGGAATGCTTCATCCCCAGGAACGGTCGGAACGTCGTCCCGTCGTCGTTCAACCGCTCGACCAGGCCCTCGGCCTGCGCGCGCGTCGTCTCGAGGAGCGGGAACACGTTGCCGATCGCCGCGTACCGCTCCTTGAGCTCCGCGAGGTGATCCGGTGACGGCGTCCGCCCACCGCGGATGTCGGTGTAGTAGCGCTCCACGTCGTCCGGACCGCTCGCGGTCCCGTAGGCCATCACCAGCACGCCGACCGGCGCGCTCACGTCACGGGCTCCGTGGGGGCGTGCACCAGGTCGACCACCCCCCGCAGGTGCTCGAACGGCGTCTCCGGGAGCACGCCGTGCCCGAGGTTGAACACGTGGCCCGGCCGGCCCGCGGCGCGCGCGAGGACGTCCCGTGTCTTCCGCTCGATCCCGTCCCACGGTCCCAGCAGGGCGGCGGGGTCCAGGTTGCCCTGGATCGCGCGGTCGTGGCCGATCGATGACCAGGCGACGTCGAGCGGGAGGCGGTGGTCGATGCCGACGGCGTCGCCCCCCGCCTCCCGCATCAGATCGAGCAAGTGTCCTGTGCCGACCCCGGAGTGGATCGCCGGCACGCCCGTGCCGGCGATCGCGTCGAACAACCGGGCCGCGTGCGGCAGCACGACGCGCCGGTAGTCGTCGCGATCCAGCGCACCCACCCAGGAGTCGAAGACCTGCACGACACGGGCGCCGGCTTCGACCTGCGCTCGGAGATGCGCGGTCGCGATCCCCACGATCACGCCCAGCAGCTCCTCGAAGACCGTCGGCTCCCCGTACATCAACGCCTTCGTGCGTGCGAACGTCCTGCTCGGCCCGCCCTCCACGAGGTAGCTGGCCAACGTGAACGGACCTCCCGCGAAGCCGATCAGGGGTACGTCCAGGTCCTTCACCAGCAGCCGGATCGCCTCGAGCGTCCACGGCTCGTCGGCGTCGGGCTCGAGTCCCCGCAATCGCCGAACGTCGTCCGCGACGCGGATCGGCTCGTCGAGGATCGGCCCCCGCCCCGGCTCGATCCGAACCGGGATCCCGATCGCCGCGAGCGGCACCATGATGTCGGAGAACAGGATCGCGGCGTCGACCGGCATCCGTTGCAGTGGTTGCAACGTCAGCTCGACGACGTCGTCCGGCCGACGGCACGTCTCGAGGATGTCCGCCGACCCTCGCCGCTCGCGGTACTCGGGGAGGTAGCGGCCGGCCTGGCGCATGAACCAGACGGGCGTGCGATCGGTCGGTTCGCGCCGGAGCGCACGGACCAGACGGTCGTTCTGACGGGTCTCGGACACCCTCAAAGGATAAGAGCGCTCTCGGATGCCCGCGGCGCCGCGCGTCAGCGATCCTCGTCCTACCCGCCGGGTAGGTTCGAGTCGTGGTCGGGGTCGACGACGTCCGAGCGTTCGCGCTCACGCTCCCGCGCACGACCGAGGCGCTCGTCCGCGACCATGTGAAGTTCCGCGTCGGTCGCATCGTCTACCTGGCCTTCTCCCGTGACGAGACGATCATGGGGTTCGCGTTCCCCAAGGAGGAGCGCGAGGCGCTCGTGCGCTCGGAGCCCCACAGGTTCCTGATGCCGGACCGCGCGGACCTCCGGTACCACTGGGTCCAGGTCCGGCTCGAAGCGATCGACGACGCCCAGATGAGGGAGCTCGTCCTCGACGCCTGGCGGATGGTGGTCCCGAAGCGGGTCGCCGCCGAGCGCGACACCCGAGGATGACGGCGGGAGGCGAGCCGGTGAGTCCTGGGGCGTCCGGCGGTCGTACTGTCGAACCCGTACGGAGGAGGACTTCTGATGCGCAGCGTGACCTATTCGATGGGCGTCTCACTCGACGGATACATCGTCGGGCCGGATGGCCGCTTCGACTGGACGGTGCCCGACGAGGAGGTGTTCCGCTTCTGGATCGACGAGATCCGAGAGGTCGGCGTCCACCTGTTGGGACGACGGCTGTACGAGACGATGCTGTACTGGGAGACCGCCGACCAGGATCGGCCGCTCGACGAGTCGGAGCTCGAGTGGGCCGCGATCTGGAAGCCGCTCCCGAAGGTGGTGTTCTCCACCACGCTGTCGGCGGTGCGGGGCAATGCCCGCCTGGCCTCCGGCGGCCTGGCGGAGGAGATCGAGCGGTTGCGAGCCGAGCCAGGAGAGGGCGACATCGCGATCGGCGGCGCGACCCTCGCAGCCGAGGCGGCCGCGTTGGGTCTGATCGACGAGTACCGGGCCGTGGTCCACCCGGTGCTGGTCGGCGGTGGCATCCCGTTCTTCCCACAGCGCGAGCGCCGGGTGGATCTCGACCTCGTCGAGACCCGCACCTTCAGCTCGAGGGTCGTCTACCTCCGCTACCGCGTGGCGCGCTAGCCGCAGGCACCCGGGTCGGAGCGGGGCTCTCGAACCGCAGGCGGGTCGCGGGAGGAGTGGGATTCGAACCCACGAGCGAGTCGCCCCGCTAACGGTTTTCAAGACCGTCGCCTTCGTCCGCTCGGCCATCCTCCCGCAGGGAGCGTACGCCACGGGTGGAGGGAGTACGCTGCAGCTGATGCCGACCGAAGGATCGAAGATCGGCCCTGGATCGCCCCTCGACCCGTTCGCGACCCGCGAGCGGACCCGCGATCTCGTGGAGCAGCTGCCGGTCGTCGTCTACGTGGACACGGACGAGCTCCACGCGGGCTCGACGCTCTACATCAGCCCCAACGTGGAGAAGGTGATCGGCCATCCCGCGTCGGCGGTGCTGGCCGACCCCGACCTCTGGGATCGGGCGATGCACGAGGAGGACCGCGGCCGCGTCTGGGAGCTGTGGAAGGACGCGTGGAGCCAGGGAAAGCCGTTCCGCGCGGAGTACCGATTCCTCCGGGAGGACGGCGAGGAGGTCTGGATCCGCGACTCGGCTCTGATCGTCCGGAGCGAGGAGGGCGAGCGGCTCGCCTGGCAGGGGATCCTGGAGGACCTCACCGCTGAGAAGCGGTCCGAAGAGGTCGTGCGGACGTCCGAGGAGCGGTACCGGGCGCTCATCGAGCGTGTGCCCGCCGTCGTCTACGAGATGGACCCCGACGACGAGCGCCGGACGCTGTACGTGAGCCCCCACGTCGAGGAGGTCCTCGGCTACACCCGGGCCGAGTGGCTGGACCAGCCGGACATCTGGATCGAGCTCCTGCACGCCGACGACCGCGAGGTCGTGCTCGCGCACCACGACCGGCACAGCGAGACGGGGGAGCCGTGGGATCTGGAGTATCGCTTGATCGCGAGCGACGGCCGCGTCGTGTGGGTGCAGGATCGGGCGACGTTGATCCGCGGCCATGACCCCGGGGCCGCCGCCTGGCACGGCGTCATGATCGACGTGACCGCGGAGCACGAGGCGAAGGAGATGCTGCTCCTGCACAAGGAGGACCTGGAGCGGCGTGTGGCCGAGCGGACGAACGAGCTCCAGGAGATCAACGAGCTGATGTCGCTCGAGATCGGCGAGCGGCGACGGATGGAGCGTGAGCTCCGGAACCTGGAGGAGCGGTACCGGAGCCTCGTGGAGAACATGCCGGGCATCGCCTACGTCTGGGACGTCCTGCCCGCCGTGCACGGGCGATCGCTGAGCTACGTGAGCCCGCGCGTCCGCGAGATGCTCGGCTACGAGCCGGACGGGTGGGAGCCGTGCGATCGCGTCCACCCGCACGACCAGACGAGGGTCGCCGAGGCCGTCGATCGGAGCGCCGCGACGGGCGAGCCGTTCCGGATGGAGTACCGGTTCCTCGCGAGCGACGGGGCCGTGGTGTGGGTGCTCGACCACGCGACGCTGATCACCCGGACCGAGGAAGGTCGGCCCGGTTCGTTCCAAGGGATGATGCTGAACATCTCCGCGCGGAAGGAGGCGCAGCGGAAAGCCGAGGCGGCCGAGGATCGGTTCCGGACGATCACGGAGCGCGGACCCGTCGTCGCCCACTCGTACGAGATCGACGCCGTCGACGACGACACCGAGCCGTCGATCCGCGTCACGTACCTGAGCCCGCAGGCGGCCGACCTCGTCGGCTACCCCGTCGACCATTGGATCGAGGATCCGCTCGTCTGGTACGAGATGATGCACCCGGACGACCGCCAGCGCGTCGCCGAGCAGATGCAGACGGTCTGGCGAACGGGCGAGCCATGGACGGTCCGCTACCGGATGATCCGGTCCGACGGCGAGGTGATCTGGCTGCTCGACACCGGCGGGATGCTGGAGCGAGACGCGATGGGTCGCCCCTGGCGGTTCCAGGGGGTGCTGCTCGAGGCGACCGAGGAACAGGAGGAGCGAACCCGCCTCGAGGCCTCGGAGCGGAGCCAACGCGAAGCGCTCGCGGGCGCCCTCGCGGTGCCGTGGACCGAGACGTTCGATCCGGAGACCGGTGACGACTGGTTCACGTACATCGGTCCCCAGGCGCTCGAGGTCTTCGGTTCCACGGCGGAGGAGCTCCTGGCGGAGCGGGAGCACTTCCGGCGGATGCTCCACCCCGACGACCGAGATCGGGTCGCGGTCTCGGAGGCCCGCAGCGCCGAGACCGGCGTCTGGGAGGAGAGCTACCGGATCGTCCGACCCGACGGCGAGCTCCGATGGATCTCGTCGTACGGCCGGCGAGACACCGAACCGGGCGAGATCCCCGAGGTCTGGCACGGGGTGGCAGTGGACGTCACCGCGCTCCGAGAGCTTCGCGACCGGGACGCCGCCCTCGGGGTGGCCGATCCGCAGCGGTTGACCTAGCGGCGCTTCCTCAGCTGACCGGCGCGCGAGGGCGCAGTGTGCGCGCGCGCTCCGGCAGGTACGGGTGGAGCTTCTCCGGCAGCTCGACGGACCCATCAGCGCGTTGGTGGTTCTCGAGGATCGCGATCAGCGTCCGCCCGATCGCCGTCGCCGTGCCGTTCAGCGTGTGGAGCACCTCGACGGTGCCGTCCGCTCGCCGCACCCGCGTCTGCATCCGACGCGCCTGGTAGTCCGTCGTGTTCGAGCAGGACGTCAGCTCACGGTAGCGTCCCTGCCCCGGGAGCCAGCCCTCGATGTCGTATTTCTTCGCGGCCGACCCGCCCAGGTCCCCCGCCGCGATGTTCACCACGCGGTACGGGATCTCGAGGCTCCCGATGATCTCCTCCTCGATCGCGAGGATCCGCTCGTGCTCGTCCCACGACGTCTCGGGCGCGCAGAAGACGAACATCTCGACCTTGTCGAACTGATGCACGCGGAACATGCCCCCGAGGTCCTTGCCGTAGGAGCCGGCCTCGCGGCGGAAACACGTCGAGTACCCGGCGTAGTGCAGCGGGAGCTCCGCCTCCTCGACGATCTCGCCCAGGCGGAACGCCGCGAGCGGCACCTCCGACGTCCCCACGAGGTACAGATCGTCCTCCCTCGTCACGTAGATGTTGACCGCGTCGGTGGGCAGGAAGCCGGTGCCGTACATCGCCTCCTCGCGGACGAGCACCGGGGGGATGATCGGGGCGAACCCGTGCTCCACGACGATGTCCATCGCGTGGCGCATCAGGGCGAACTGGGCGAAGACGAGATCCCCGAGGAGGTAGACGAACCTGGAACCCGAGGTGCGCGCGCCTCGCTCGGTGTCCAGGACGCCGAGCAGTTCGCCGAGCTCAGCGTGATCGCGGGGCTCGAAGTCGAATCGGGGCGGCTCGTCGTGGTTCCTCTTGACCTCGACCGCGTCCTCCTCCGTGAGGCCCGCCGGGGCGCTCTCGTGCGGCACGTTGGGGATCTCGGCGAGCAACGCGCGCAGCCCGTCGTCCGCTGCGGCGAGCTGCGGCTCGAGCTCCTTGAGCTCGGCGGAGACCTTCGCGACCTCGTCGATCAGGCCCTGCTTCGCGTCCCCGCCGGCGGCACCGATCGCCTTCGACGCGCGGTTCTGCTCGGCGCGGAGCTCTTCGACGCGCGCCGTGAGCGTCCGGCGCCGCTCGTCCGCGGCCAGCAGCCGGTCGACGGCGTCGTCGAGACCGCGCCTCGCCAGCGCCTTGCGGAACGGATCGGGATCCTCCCTGATCCGTTTGATGTCGAGCAATTACGGCACCTTCACTTCCGGTTCCCCGCGCCTCTCCTCCGTCTTCTGTGGGGCCGGCGCCTGCCGGGCGCCCTCGGGGGTGGTGCCGTCCATGATGCTCTGCCCGTGGAAGACACCGCCCTCCTCGACGACGAGCGTCTTCGACGTGATGTTGCCGTCGATCCTGCCGCCCCGCGCCAGGTGCGCCTTCCCCTTCACCTGGATCGAGCCCTTGAACCGTCCCGCGATGCTCACGTTCTGCGCGCGGATGTCCGCCTCGACCTGGCTCTGCGGTGACAGCGCGACGTCACCCTCCGCGTTGATCTGGCCCTTCACCTGGCCGTCGATCCGGAGGTTGCCCGCGGACACGACGTTGCCCTCGAGCCTCGCCCCCGCGCCGACGATCGTGACCTCGCCGTTGTCTGCCATGCCTGCCTCCGATCGGTCGTGGCCCGAGCCGCTGCCGGCTCCGTGGCCCTCCACGTCTTCGCGTCGTCGGATCATCCAGCCTCCACGGTCTCCTGGTCGCTGCTGCCCAGCGCCCGACGGATGGCCTCCTCCTCCTCGAGGGAGAGGTTGTGCGTGCTGACGCCCTGCGTGACCGGCTTGGCGTAGACCCTCGTCTCCTGCCGTCCGTTGATCGAGGTGAGGACGACGCCGCTGCCGTGCTCGTCGAGCATCGCGCACGAGAAGGACAGCCGCCCACCGACGTCCTCGAACGCGTCGTACCGCAGCAAGGCAACGTTGCGGACCGAGCCCTCGATCTCGACCTGTTGCTTCTTGTCGGTCGCGTGGAGCGCGCGGATCGCCCGCTCGAGCCGCTGCATCTGCTGCGCCTGCCCCTGGAGGATCCCGCGCAGCCCCTCGTCCATCTTGATCCGTCCCCCGACGGCCGCGCCCCCCCGGCCCGCGTTCGCGATCGCGTACACGACCGCGACGATCGAGAGTCCGATCGCGAGGAGGGTGAGCAGCGTCAGCGTCGAGGGTGAAAGCTCCAGGGCGGCGACGGGTGCGGAGATAGTCATCGACGTGGGGTTCCGGGGAACGCCCGAGTATACGTCGAGGGTTCAGGCGTCCCGTTCGAGCGCGCGGGAGCGGCGGGTGGGCGAGGGGGGATTTGAACCCCCACCCGGGATAACCGGACACGGACCTGAACCGTGCGCGTCTGCCATGTTCCGCCACTCGCCCGAGGGCGAGTTCATCGTAGCAGCGGGGGCTCGGCCGGCCGGGCGTCGGTCGAGCGGCCGAGGGGGAGGTCGGCGACGGTGACGCGCGCACGGGACCGTCGACCTATCCAGTTCCGGCCCCCGGGGCGCCGATACCTCCCGGGGGATGAGCGCGCGGGCGAGGTTCGACTTCGACGTGTTGATGCGCCACCTGATGGTGGTCGGCTTCGCCGCGCTCGCCGGGTGGACGATCGCGTCCGCGACCGGCCTCGCCCTCGGGCTCACCCGGATCTCGCCGCACGCCACACTCCGGTTCCTCCTCGCCGTGCTCGTGCTCGTGTTCGCACGCCGCGCGTACTGGGAGCTGCAGGAGTGGCGCTGGCGACGCCTGCCGCCCGACGAGCGCTTCGGCTTCGCGAACCCGATCCGGGAGGTCCCTCGGGCGTCCGAGCTCCTCGGTCGTCCCGCCGACGGCGTCGACGACGCCGAAGGAGCCCCGGAGGCCCGGCGGTAGGATAGGTTCGGAGCGCGTTCCACCCCCGCGCTTTCCATCGCCGTGCCGATCCTCCGCGATTTCGAACGACGCCTCGGTGGACTCGTCGAAGGCCTGTTCTCGAAGGCCTTCCGCAGCGGCGTGCAACCCGTCGAGATCGCGAAACGGATCCTGCGGGAGATGGAGGACGGCAGGAGCGTCGGGGTGTCCGAGGTCTGGGCGCCGAACCACTTCGAGCTCTCGCTGTCCGCGGAGGACGCGGCGCGCTACGAGCAGGCCGAGGACGCGATCGTCTCCGAGCTTCGGCGCGTGATCCGGGAGTCGGCCGCCGAGCACGGGTGGGGCTTGGTGGGACCGCCGGAGGTCACGTTCACCGTCGACCCGAACCTGAAGCGCGGCGACCTCGGCTGCGTGGCCACCCTGGTCGAGGGCGAGGACGAGGGATCCGCCGGTTCCCGCGCGATCGTCGTGATCCACGAGGACGGCGCCGAGCGCACCGTCGCCCTCTCGTCCGACTCCGTGACGATCGGCCGCCTGGCCGAGTGCGACGTCGTGCTGACGGACAAGGGCGCGTCCCGGAAGCACGCGCAGCTGAAGCAGCGGAACGGGACGTGGACGATCACGGACCTGGGATCCACGAACGGCACGCGGCTGAACGGACAGACCATCCAGTCGCGTGAGCTCTCCGACGGAGACAAGATCAC
>DASUPO010000040.1:0-26052 GCA_036281075.1 Actinomycetota bacterium
GATGATCCCGGACGTCTCGACGCTCCGGCTCGTACCGTGGCTCGAGAAGACCGCGATGGTGATCTGCGACGTCGCCGACGAGCACACGAACGAGCTGGTCGAGGTCGCGCCCCGGACGATCCTGCGACGACAGGTGGAGAAAGCGAACGCCGCCGGGTACACGTTCAAGACCGGCTCGGAGCTCGAGTTCTACCTCTTCAAGGACTCCTACGACGAGGCGGCGCAGAAGCGGTACCAGGACCTGCAGCCGAGCTCGCCGTACATCATGGACTACCACATGCTCCAGACGACGAAGGACGAGTGGCTGATCCGGCAGATCCGGAACCAGATGTACGGCGCGGGGCTCCCGATCGAGTTCTCGAAGGGCGAGTTCGGCAAGGGCCAGCACGAGATCAACATCACCTACGCCGACGCGCTCGCCACGGCCGACTACCACGCGATCTACAAGCACGGCGTGAAGGAGATCGCGGCGCTGAACGGCGCGGCGATCACGTTCATGGCGAAGTGGACGATGGCCGAGGCCGGCTCGTCGTGCCACATGCACACCTCCGTGTGGAACGAGGACGGGAGCGAGTCGCTGATGTGGAGCGACGACGACCCGGACCACATGTCGGAGACGGGACGCCACTTCCTCGGCGGATGGATGACCACCGCGCGGGAGATGGCGTGGATGTACGCGCCGTTCGTGAACTCCTACAAGCGCTACCAGCTCGGTTCGTGGGCACCGACCGCGATCCTGTGGAGCCACGACAACCGCACGTGCGGGTTCCGGGTGGTCGGCGAGCACAACGGCTACCGGGTCGAGTCACGTCTGCCGGGCGCCGACGTCAACCCATACCTCGGCTACGCCGCGACGATCGCGAGCGGACTGCACGGGATCCAGAACAAGGTGGAGTGTCCGCCGCGGTTCGACGGCAACGCCTACGAGACGAAGGACGCGGAGCGCGTGCCCTCCTCGCTGCACGAGGCGATCGCGGAGATGGAGCGGTCGGAGGTGATGCGCGAGGCCTTCGGCGACTTCGCGTTCGGGCACCTGCTGAACATGGCCAAGCAGGAGCAGATCATCTTCGACAACCAGACCGTAACGGACTGGGAGCTCGTCCGGTACTTCGAACGCGGTTGATGCGTGGAGCCTCGGCATCGCGGGTACCACCCGAGCGATGAGACGACTCCTCCCGCTGTTCGTCGCGCTCGGGCTCGCGCTCGCGAGCTGCAACGAGGGGGACCTCCAGGACCTGGCGAACGACGCGGAGAGCGCTCTGGACGAGGCGGCGCAGGAGCTGGAGGAGCTCGCGGGCGAGCGACCGGTGCGCGAGGCCGCGGAGCAGGCGAGGGAGGCGGCCGAGGACGCTCGTCAGGCGACCGAGGACTTCCGGGAGAACCCGAGCGACGAGACGCGGCAGGCGTTGCGAGAGGCGAACGCGAACCTGCAGGACGCAACCGAGGAGGTGCGTCAGGTCCTGGGCGACGCGCCCGAGGAGGTCAGGTCGCGACTGCAGGACGCCCTCGATGCCCTGACCGAGCTGCGGCGAGACATCGAGCGGGAGCTCGACGAGAACTGACGACGCTGTCGGAGGAACGTCCCCGGATACACTCGCCCACGTGCTCCGCTCCGACCTGGTGCAACTCGTGCGTTATCACGCGCGCTCGAACGAACGCATCCTCGACACGGTCAGCGTACTGACGCCCGGTGCTCTCGACGCAACGGCACCCCTCGATCACAGCAGCATCGCGTCGACGCTTCGACACATGGTCGTCGCGGACAACAGCTGGCGAGAGTTCCTCCTCGGGCACGACGTCGACGATCCCTACGACTGGGAGGTCCCGTCACTTCCGGATCTCGACAGCATCCGGTCGTTCTGGGCCGGGGAGTCCGCGCGTCTCATCGCCTACGTGGAGGCGTCGAACATCGACGCCCTCGATCGGAAGTACTCATGGACGAGTGAGAGGGTGGCGGTGACCGCGACGGCGAGTTTGGTCGTGGCTCACATCGTGAACCACGGCACCCAGCACCGCAGTGAGCTCGCTCGCCATCTGACCGAGCTCGGCCACTCGCCAGGAGACATGGATCTGCTCTGAGCGCCGGGTGAGAGGTTTCAGTTCCCGGTGAACACCGGCTTCAGCGCGAAGTACACCTCGCGGTAGCGGGCGTAGGCGTCGTCGTAGGCTTCGTGCGCGGCTCGATCCGGCTCGTGCTCCTCGGGTCGGAAGGACACGAACGCCTTCACGGCGTCAGCCACGGTCGCGTGGACCCCCGCACCGACGGCGGCGAGGATCGCGGCGCCCGTCGCGGTCGTCTCGACGCTCTCCGGGACGCGGACCGGGAGGCCGGTCACGTCGGCCTTGATCTGGCGCCAGAGCGGGCCCTTCGCGCCGCCCCCGACGATCGTCAGGCGGCGGACGTCGAGGCCGGCTGCCGTCATCGCATCGAGGATGTCGCGGAGGCCGAACGCGCTGCCCTCGAGGATCGCCCTCGTCATGTGGTCGCGGGTGTGCGCCAGCGTGAGGCCGTAGAAGACCCCGCGTGCCGCGCCGTTCCATTCCGGCGCCATCGCGCCCTGCATGGCCGGGAGGAACACCACGCCGTCGGCACCCGGTGGGATCCGGGAGGCCTCCTCGCTCAGCTCGTCGTAGGCGTCGCCCCGGCCCTCGGCCTCGTGTCGCCGTTCCTCCGGGGCGAACTGGTCGCGCCACCAGCGGAGGTTGCCGCCGGAGACGAAGCCGGGGTTCTCGAGCAGCCACGCGTCGGGGTCGGCGTGCGGGTGGCACTCGACCAACATCGTCGGGTCCTCGCGGGGCTCGGCGCTCGCCGCGCAGACGGGCTCCGCCGTGCCCACCACGTCGCACACCTCGCCTGGTTCGAACACGCCGGCGCCCAGCGTCGCGGCCATCTCGTCGCCGCATCCGACCGCGACGACGGTGTCCGATGCGAGTCCGCTCGCCTCCGCGAACGCGGCGGTGACCGTCCCGACGGGGCGCGTGGCGTCACCGAGCTCCGGGAGCATGGCGCGGTCGATCCCGGCGACCCCCACGACGTCCTCCGACCACGTCTTCGTTCGCGGGTCGAGCAACGCGAGCGAGGATGCGTTCGACGGATCGATCGCGGTCACGCCGGTCGCGTGCCGGAGGACGTACGTGCCGGGCGACTGGAGCGAGGCCGCCTGCTCCCAGATCTCGGGCTCCTCGTCGCGCACCCAGAGCGCCTTGAACACGGCGTGCGACGAGTCGAGGTTCGCGCCGACGGCCCGGTAGAACTCAGCGGGCGAGATCCGCGCGGCGAGGGCCGCCGCCTGCGCCTCGGCCCGTCGGTCCATCCAGATCAGCGCGGGGCGCAGGCGACGGCCTGCGGCGTCGCACACCACCATCCCGTCGAGCTGCGACCCGAACGACAGCCCCCTGATCGATCCGGGCCCGTCCCGGCACTCGTCGACCAGCCGCCTGCACGTTCGCTCGATCGCCGCCGTCCAGAGGTCGGGGTCCTGCTCGGCCCATCCCGGGTTCGGGAACGACAGGTCGTACGCCTCGTACGCCGAGGCCACGAGCGTGCCGTCGGCGGCGTAGAGGGCGGCGTTCGTCCCCTGGCTGCCGACGTCGCAGCCGATCACGTACGGCCCGGTCACGGCACGATCACCATCTTGAGGCCGGTGCCCGAGCGGATCGTCTCGAACGCCTCGGCGATCTTCTCCAGCGGCCAGCGGTGCGTGACGACCTTGGCCAGCTCGTCCTGCTTGCGGTCGAGGTAGTCCATCGTGATCCGGTACTGGCGATGGGTGGCGCCGTACGCGCCGCGGACCGACAGCTCCTTGTAATGGAGCTCGTTCATGTCGAGCGGGCTCACGGGGTCGTGCTTCGGGAGCCCCGCGAAGTACACGACCACCGCTCGCTTCGCGGCCATCTCGAGCGCCGCCTGCTGCGCCGGCTTCGCCGGCGCCGCCACGCTCACGCGATCGGCGCCCGCGCCGTCCGTCCTCGAAAGCACCTCCTGCACGCCGTTGTCGTCGCCCGAGACCCACGCGTCGTCGACCGCCTGGCCGATCGCGTCGAGCGCGATCTCCAACCGGTCCGCCGACACGTCCGTGAGGAAGACCTTCGACGCGCCGCGGTCGCGGGCCATCACCGCCTGCCAGCATCCGATCGGACCGGTTCCGAGGATCACGACGACGTCGCCGAGCCGCACGTCGAGCTGCTCGATACCGTTCAAGGCACAGGCGAACGGATCCGCGACGGTCGCGAGATCGCTCGGGAGCTCCGGCGGCAGCGGGATCAGGTTCTTCGTCGCGATCGGCGGCACGGCGGCCCGCTCCGCGTACGCGCCGGGGAACGGGTCGTAGCCGTAGAGCAGGTGGTGCTCGCACAGGTTCTGGAAGCCCCCGAGGCACCACCGGCACTCGCCGCACGTGAGGATCGAGCCGAGGAACACGCGGTCGCCGGCCGCGACTCCGGGAGGCAGATCCGCCTCCGGTCCCACCTCCTCGATCACGCCGACCGGCTCGTGGCCCAGCTGCCACGGGACCGGCGCCTTCGGGTCCCCGTTGAAGAACGTCCGAGCGTCCGTGCCGCAGATCCCGCAGGCCTCGACGCGCAGGACGGCGCCGGCCCGGTCGAGCGCCGGCTCGGTCGCGTCCTCGCGGACCTCGACGTCGTTTACCGCGGTCATGAACGCAGCGCGCATCAGCCGGCGAGCTCCTCCTGGAGCGCTCCGAGCGCCTTCTCGGCGCTCCATCGTTCCCGGATCACCCGGGACAGGGCGCGGGTGATCGCTTCGGGGGACCGGTGCATGAAGATGTTCCGACCGACCGAGCACCCGATCGCGCCCGCGCCGACCGCCTGCTCCATCCGGGTGAGGAGCTCACCGTCATCCAGGCGGGAGCCGCCGGCCAGCACGACGGGGATCCCGTTCGCGGCCTCGACGAGCCTGCCGAACGAGTCGGCGTCGCCGGGCCAGTTCGTCTTCACGATGTCCGCGCCCAGCTCACCGCAGAGCCGCACGTTGCGACGGAGGTACTCGAACCCGTACTGCTCCTTCAATGACTCCACGCTCGCGTACGTCGTGGGGAACTCCGCCTCCGCGATGAACGGCATCCCGAGCGCGGCGCACTCCCTCCCCACCCCCGCGAGGATCTCGACCATCGAGGACTCGGTGTCTCCCCCGAGGGCGGTGAACAGGACGACGGCGTCGGCGCCGAGCACGAGCGCCTCCTCGACCTCCGCGATCTGCACGATCTCCGGGCGATCGCCATCCGGGTTCGCCGACGCGGAGAGCAGCAACGCGAGCGACGTGGTCGGGGTGAACGCGGGCTCGGCGATCCGGATCATCCCCTTGCTCATCATGATCACGTTCGCGCCACCGGCGACCGTCTCGGCAGTGCGGGTCGCGATGTCCGCGAGCGGCTCGAGGAACGACGGGGACGTCATCCCGTGATCCAGCGCGCAGATCACGGACACGCCGGCCGGATCGATCACCCGCTTCAGCCGCATCGCTTTGCCCGTCATCGGCGTCTCCCTCGCTCCCCGGTCCAGCTCACCGGCGCCCGAAGTGTGGCAGAGGGCGAGCGCACGTGCGAACCAGCCGCCCGGGTCGCGTCGCTAGACTCGCCGCCGTGCCCCCGATCCTGTTCGTCCGATGCGACGCCTCGGAGACCTTCGGGGTCGCGCCCGCGGCAGTAGCGGCAGCGGGCGGGACCGTGCGGGCATGGAACGCGCTCGATCCGGCGGACCCGAGGCCGCCGCTGGACGACGTCGGCGGGGTCGTGGTCTTCGGCTCGACGTTCAACGTGGAGCACGCGGACGAGCAGCCGTTCATCGAAGAGACGGCGGATCTGATCCGCGAGGCCTTGGACCGGCGGATCCCCTTCCTCGGCGTCTGCTTCGGCGGACAGCTCCTCGCATGGGCGCTCGACGCCGCGGTCGGCGAGGGCCCGATCCGCGAGATCGGCTTCGAGCCGATCCGGCCGACCGAAGCCGCGGCGCACGACAGCCTGTTCTCCCACGTGGCGGACGGCGACATGGGCTTCCAGTGGCACATGGACGCGTTCGACCTGCCGGAGGGCGCGACGCTGCTCGCCTCCGGAGATCAGATCCCGAACCAGGCGTTCCGGGTGGGCGACCTGGCGTGGGGCACCCAGTTCCACTGCGAGGTGAACCGGGCGGAGCTCGAGTTCTGGCTCGACGAGTTCGCGAAGGTCGGCGATCTCCGCACGGATTGGGGCAAGAGCTCGCGGCAGGTTCGCGAGGAAGCCGATCGCCACATGGCCGACCACGAGCGCCGAGGTCACGAGGTCTTCGAGCGTTTCGCGCTCCTGGCCACGGGCTCGTAGCTCGGCCCTCCTACACTGGTCCCGTGACCGACCGATCCGTCCCGCTGATCGCGGTGGTCTCGTACCACCTCGACGGCTCGCGCGTCGCGCGGTGGCCGGAGGGCGGCTACGGCGTGCCCTCCCCGTACCTCGAGGCGCTGCGCCGAGCCGGCGCCCGCACGGCGATCCTCGCGCCCGGGGAGCCGGGAGCGCCGGAGGACGTCCTGGAGCCGTTCGACGCCCTCCTCCTGGTCGGTGGCGGCGACGTCGACCCCGCCCGCTACGGCGGCGTCGCGAACGAGCACGTGTACGCGGTCGAACCGGACCGGGACGAGGCCGAGATCGGTCTGATCCACGCCGCCGACCGGCTCGCGAAGCCGACGCTCTGCATCTGTCGCGGGCTCCAGCTGTTGAACGTCGCGTTCGGAGGGTCCCTGCACGGTCACCTGCCCGACGTCCCCGGCCTGCAGGTCCACGGGGTGCCGCTCGACGGGAGTCAGACGATCCACGACGTGACGCCCGAGCCGGGGAGCCGGCTGGCCGCCGTCACGAAGGCCGGGACGCTCGCCTGCCTCTCCCATCATCACCAGGGGATCGACCGCCTCGGCGACGGCCTCGAGGTCACCGGACGGACGGGGGACGGTCTGATCGAAGCGATCGAACGGGTCGTCCCCGAGCCGGACGATCCTCGAGCGTCGTGGATCCTCGGCGTGCAGTGGCATCCGGAGGAGACGGCGGAGGGCGACCCCGCTCAGCAGTCGCTCTTCGACGCGCTCGCACGTCAGGCGATGCGGAGCGCGACGGATCCCGTCACGGCTCCTCGCTGAGCCGAAGGAACAACCCCGACTGCGGCTTGGGGTCGAAGTACGTCGCCTTCGCCGGCATCTGCTCGTGACGATCGGCGACCTCTACGAACTGATCGAACGTCGGCGGTGCGAGCGTGAACGCCGCCCCCCCGTCCTCGTCGACGCGATGCATCAGCTCGTCGATCGGCACGGCGGCGGAGACGAACTCCAGGCCGGGTCCCCCGGCCGGACCGAACCCGAAGATCGGCTCGAGCACATCGCGGTGGAGCCTCGAGACGTCGAGCGAGTCCACCCCGCCGCTCCCCGCCGAGTCGAGCGGGACGAGTCCGAACCAGCGGCTCCCCGCGTACAGACCGAAGATGCCTCGCTCGTCGGGTTCGTTGCTCGCCTCCCGGACGGTGAGCCGTTCCCGGAGCGCCTCGACCAGATCGTCGAGAGATATCAGCAGCGGCCCCACGATCCGGCGGTGGAACGCGAGCATCCGGAGCTCGTCGTCGGGGAACACCACGACCGGGACCCCGGCGTCCTCGGGTCGACCCGCCTCCTCCCAGAGAGAAACGGACGCCATCGCACGGTGGTGCCCGTCCGTGATGTACAGCCGCTGCCGGTCGAGCCGCTCGCGGACCCGCTCGATCGCGTCCGGATCGTCGATCCGCCAGACGATCTGCTCGACGTCGGCCCCGAACCGACGGAGCGGGGGTCGCTCCGTCGTCTCGTGCACGACCTTCTTGACGTCGTCGTCGGCGCGGGCCATCAACGCGACCAGCGTCGAACGCGCACCCAGACGGCCGAGGTGCAGCCCCAGCGCGTCCACGCGCTCGGGCTGCACGCCTTCGTGCCCGAGCACGCGATCGTCGACGAAGGCCGCGGGCGGCACTTCGCCGACGATCCCCGTCTGGACGTGATCCCTCGCCCGCAGGCGGTAGACGTAGAGCGCGGGCTCCGGGAAGCCCTCGTAGATGTCCGCGTCTAGGAGCCGTCGCAGCGCCGCGGCGTTCGCCTCGTCGAGCGCCTCGGGGTCGACCTCCTGGCCCTCCGGCGCGTCCTCGGGTGTCCGTGACACGTGCAGCCAGGAGTACGGACGCTCCGCGAGGAGCGCGGCGCGCTCCTCGCGGGTCAAGGCGTCGTGCATCGGCGACACGACGTGCTCGGCCCACTCGGCCCGGACGATCCGGGCGGGGAAGGGGACGAGCAGGCTCATCCGTTCGCGTCCCGGAACGCGGACATGAACCCGACGAGGGCCTCGACGCCCTCGTCGGGCATCGCGTTGTAGATGCTCGCGCGGATCCCCCCGACGCTTCGGTGGCCTTTCAGGTTGAGGAGTCCTTCGTGCTCCGCCGCCTTGAGGAACGCGGCGTCCGTCTCGTCCGACGGGGTGCGGAACACCACGTTCATATGGGAACGGTGCGCCGGCTCGACCGGCGAGCCGTAGAACCCGTCGCTCGCAGCGATCGCCTCGTAGACGGCGCCGGACCTGCGGGCGGCCCGCTCCTCCATCGCCGCCACGCCGCCCAGGTCCCGCATCCATCGGAGCACCTTCCCGGTCACGTAGATCGAGAACATCGGCGGCGTGTTCATCAAGCTGTTCCCGTCGGCGTGCGCCGCGAGCCGGAGGTATCGGGGAAGGCCGGCGGAGGCCCGTTCCAGCACCTCGGTCCGCGCGACCACGACGGTGAGCCCCGCGGGGCCGAGGTTCTTCTGCGCCCCGCCGTAGACGAGATCGAAGCGCTCCCACGGGATCGGCCTGCTCAGGTAGTCGGACGACATGTCCGCCACGAGCGGGGCCCCGATCTGCGGGAACGAGGCGATCCTGATCCCCTCGATCGTCTCGTTCGACGTGATGTGCAGGTACCGCGTCCCGTCGGAGATCGCGAGGTCCTCGGCGAAGGGCATCCGCGTGAACGAGAACGGTTCCCCGTCCCACGCCACGTACGCGTCACCCACGGTCGCCGCGTCCTTCAACGCACCTTTGGCCCACGTCCCCGATCGCACGTACCCGGCTCGCTCGCCCTCGCCCAGGAGGTTCATCGGGACGAGCGCGAACCCGAGGGTCGCCCCGCCCTGGAGGAACACGATCGAGTACTCATCCGGCACCGCGTAGATCGACCGGAAGAGCGACAGCGCCTCGTCGTGGATCGCCTCGTACTCCGGGCTCCGGTGGCTCATCTCGATCACCGACATCCCCGAGCCACGGAAGTCGAGCAGCTCCGACCGCACCTCCTCCAGCACGCTGACGGGCAGGGTGCAGGGGCCGGCGCAGAAGTTGTGGACCCTCACGACCGACCCCGGGCGGTCGGGACCGCGGAGACGTGGATCACGTCGCGGAGTGCCCCGAGGGCGCGCAGGAGGTCCTCGTCCACCGCCCCGACCACGTCGATCGTGGCCACGGCGGCGTTCCGTCCCTGGAAGACCCGGTTCTCCATCTGTTCCACGTTGAGGTCGCGGCGCCGCAGGATGTCGAACACGCCGGCGAGCACGCCCACCCGGTCGTAGTGCCGCACGTGGAGCGTGTGCGTCCCCAGCCGCGTGGGCGCCAAGTTCACGCAGTTCACGATCTCCCCACGGACGAACGCCTCGATCACCTCCACGACGCCGGCCGCGACGGCCGCCTGCGCCTGTGCGGTGGAGGCGCCGATGTGGTGCGTGCCCACCACGTTCGGATGCTGCGCCAGCTTCGACGACCACTCGGACGTTCCGGACCCGGGTTCGTCGGGATAGACGTCCAGGCCCGCTCTGAGGCCCCGCCCGTCGAGCGCATCCAGGAGCGCGCCCTCGTCCACGATGTCGCCCCTGGACGTGTTCAGCAGGATGGCGCCCTCCTTCATCCGCCCCAGGAGCCGGGCGTCGAACATCGACTCGGTCTCCGGCGTCGCGGGCACGTGGATCGAGACGACGTCCGACGAGGCCACCAGTTCCTCGAGCGAGGGCACGAGCTCGATGTCGAGCTCGCGGATCCGCTCCTCGGCGGCCTCGTCGCGCTCCTTGCGAACCGCCCGCACGCGGAGCCCGAATGCCGCCGCGCGTTCGGCGACGCCGAAGCCGATGTCTCCCAGGCCGACGATGCCGATCGTCCTGCCGTACAGGCCGTCCGCATTCGAGTAGGTGGCCTTGTTCCACGATCCCGCTCGCAGGTCGGCGACGTTGTCCGCGATCCGCCGGTCGATCGCCAGGAGGAGACCCATCGTGAGCTCGGCGACGGCGATGGCGTTGCGTCCCGGCACGTTCGTCACGTAGATGCCGACGCGCGAGGCTGCCTCGACGTCGATCGTGTTGGTCCCCGCACCCGCCCGCACGATCAGCTCGAGGGCGTCCCCCGCCTCGATCGTTGCGGCCGTCACTTCCGTGCTCCTCACGACGAGCGCCTGGGAACCGGGGATCCGGCCCGGGAGGTCGTCGGCGGTCAGCTTCGGCTCCGAGGCGCAGTCGTGCCCGAGCCCCGTCAGCTCGTCCACCGTGGTGGGGTCGATCGCGTCGGCCAAGAGGACCCGCATCGCCTAGGAGCTAAGCAGAACGGGTCGAACCCGAACAAGCGGGGAGGACCCGCCGACCCCTGCCTGGCGCCACGGGCGGCTCGGTGCTATACAGACCCTCTCGACTGACCGGCTGTTCAATGCACCGGGAGCGACCTCCGAAAGGGGACAGGGCGATGAGGGGAACGCGACGGGCGATGCTCGCGATCGGTCTGACCACGGTCGTGCTGGCGGCGATGGCGGGAGCTGCGTTCGCACAGACCGAGGAGGCGGAGCCGATCACCTTCCACGTCGGGACGACGAGCGACATGGTGTCGGCGAACCCGTTCAAGGCGTGCTGCAGCTCGGAGTACGAGATGTTGCTCCTGAACTACAACATGCTGTACGGGTTCTCGGCCGAGGACCTCTCCCCCGTCCCGGAGCTGACCTCGGGGTGCGAGCCGAACTCCGACTACATGGAGTGGACGTGCCCGATCCGGGACGACGTCACCTGGCACGACGGCGAGCAGCTCACGGCCGAGGACATCGCGTTCACGTATCGCTTCATCCTCGACAACGGTCTGTCCACGTTCGCCGACTACCTTCCTTTCAACCCCACGTTCGAGACCCCCGACGAGTTCACGCTCGTCTGGAAGGCGGAGGAGCCGACCCTCGCGCCGACGGTCCCGCCCTACATCCCGATCATCCCCGAGCACATCTGGGGGCCGCTCGACGGCAAGCCCGCGAAGGAGATCCGGGCGTTCGAGGAGATCCCGGCGATCGGTTCGGGACCCTTCCAGCTGACCGAGTGGGAGACGGGGCAGTTCTTCCGTATGGAGGCCGTCGAGGGGCACTTCTTCGGCGATCCGACGATCGACGAGGTCGTGTACCACGTCTACGGAAACGACGAGGCGATGGTCCAGGCCCTGAGATCGGGTGAGATCGACTACGCGTACGACCTCCCGCCGACCCTCGCGAACAGCCTGGAGGGCGACGAGAACGTCGCGATCGTCAACGAGGCGGCCGACTACCACACGAACCTGGCGTTCAACTTCGGCGGCCAGGCCGAAGCCCACCCGAAGGTCTACGGGACGCCGCCGGCGACGCAGGAGACCAACCATCCCGCCCTCCACGACCACGCGGTCCGGCTCGCCATCGCGCACGCGATCGACAAGCAGGCGTTGGCGGAAACCGTCTTCCAGGGGGCAGCGCTGCCGGCGGACACCTTCATCTCGCCGGACAAGGCGTTCTGGCACCTCGACATCCCGGCGGAGGAAGAATACGAGTTCGATCTCGACGAGGCGAACCGGATCCTGGACGAGGCGGGCTACACCGAACGGAACGCCGACGGCATCAGGATCGACCCCGCGAGCGGCGAGCCGCTGGTCCTCGACATCCTCACGATCAACAACTCGCGCGGCTCCAACAAGAGCGGCGAGCTGATGGCCGGCTGGATGGAAGAGATCGGCATCCGGTTCGACGTCCGTCCCGTCAGCGAGACCAAGGCCTACGAGGAATGGGAGAACGGGACGTTCGACGCCTACATCTGGAGCTGGGGCGGCGACCCGGACCCGGACTTCAACATGTCGGTCTACACGTCCGATCAATGCCTCGGCTGGAGCGACGGCTGCTACGTGAACCCGCAGCTCGACGAGCTCTACGCGGAGCAGCGACAGACGTTCGACCGGGACGAACGACAGGAGATCGTCCACGAGTTCCAGCGGATCCACTACGAGGAGATCCCCGAGATCGCTCTCGTGTATCCGGAGCTGATCCACGCGTATCGCACGGACGCGTTCGAGGGGTACGTGAACTCGCCGACCGAGGGCGGGGCCCCGATCTTCGCCTGGCGGGTCGACTCGTACATGAACCTCCAGCCGGTGACGGAAGGGAGCGGCGCGCCGGTGGCCGACGAGGGCGGCATGTCGACCGGGTTGCTGATCGGGATCGGCGCCGTCGTCGCGCTGGCGATCGTCGCGTTCGTCGTGATGAACCGTCGTCGCAGCGAGGAGGACGAAGCGTAGCCCGGGCGCGCGCGCCCGAGGCGGATCGGAGGTAGGGGGTGCGGTCGCGCCGGTACATCCTCCGGCACGTGCTGCACGCGGTCGCGACCCTCTTCTTCGTTCTCACCTTCAACTTCGTCCTGTTCCGGGCGGTCGGCGACCCGGTCAAGCTGCTGACGCGCAGCAGCGTGCACCTCGATCCACAGGAGCAAGCCGCCCTGCGAGAGGAGTTCGGGATCGACGATCCACTCCCGGTCCAGTTCGTCAACTACCTGGGCGACACGCTCCGCGGGGAGTTCGGGTACTCGTTCATCTCCGGCCGTCCGGTGACGACGTCGATCTCGGAGAAGGTGTGGCCGACGATCCTGCTGGTCGGGACCGCGCTGATCCTCTCGACGGTGTTCGGCGTCTTGATCGGGATCAAGGGAGCCTGGCGACGCGGAAGCACGTTCGACACGACCTCGCTCCTCGGGTCGCTGACGCTCTACTCGATGCCAGAGGGTTGGCTCGGGATGATCCTGCTGATCACGTTCGCGGGGACGCTCGGATGGTTCCCGGCGGGCGGCTACGAATCCACCGACGAGTTGACGGGATTCGCGCACGTCCTGGACGTCGCGAAGCACCTGTTCCTCCCGTGCCTGACCCTCACGCTCGGCTACATCGGTGAGTACGCGATCATCATGCGCTCGTCCCTGCTCGAAGTGATGGGGGAGGACTTCGTTCAGACGGCGCGGGCGAAGGGCGTCCGCGACAAGGAGGTCCGGCGCCGGCACGCCGTCCCGAACGCGCTGCTCCCCACCTTCACGCTCGCCTTCTACAGCATCGGGTTCATCCTCGGCGGCGCCGTGATCATCGAGGAGGTCTTCTCGTGGCCCGGCCTCGGCCAGCTCACGTACGCCGCCATCGAGGCGAACGACTACCCAGTGATCCAAGCCGTGTTCCTCCTGTCCAGCGCGGCCGTGATCCTGTTCAACCTGATCGCCGACATCTCGTACGGCTACCTCGACCCGAGGGTGCGGGAATGACCGGGATGATCGAGACGCCGAGGCAGGCGGACGCCACGACGGTCGGCCTCGAGGCGCCTGCCCCGCCCGCGCCGCGCGATCCGCGGAAGATCAAGTGGGCCCGACGGCGCCGGGCGTTCGCCGGCTTCTGGCGGGTGTTCCGACAGAGCCGGATGGGCATGGTGGGCCTCGTGATGCTCGGCGTGTTCATCCTCGTTGCGCTGATGGCGCCGCTGTTCGTCGGCCAGGCGGACCTCGGCGTCTCGGACCCGCCGGGGGCGCCGTTCCAGCCACCGTCGCTCGAGTTCCCGCTGGGCACGGACGACTTCGGGCGCTCGGTCCTCGACCTCGTGATCTGGGGATCCCGGATCTCGCTGCTCGTGGGGTTCGCGGCCACGGTGATGACGATGGTCGTCGGCGCCGCCGTCGGCATCTCCAGTGCCTATTACGGTGGGCGTACCGACAGCGTCCTGAACGCGTTCACGAACTGGTTCCTCGTGATCCCGTGGATCCCGCTGGCGATCGTGCTCGCCTCGATCCTCGGGCAATCTCTCTTCAACACGATCCTCGTGATCGGCCTGACGTCCTGGGCGGGGACCGCCCGGCTCGTCCGGGCCGACACGTTGTCCGTGAAACAACGTCCGTACGTCGAACGAGCGCGAGCGCTCGGTGCGAGCAACTGGCATCTCGTGACCCGCCACATCCTCCCGAACGTGATGCCGGTGATCTTCGCCAACACCGTCCTCACGGTGGCGCTCTCGATCCTGGCCGAGACCACGCTCGCGTTGCTCGGGCTCGGCGACCCGCTGAGCATCTCCTGGGGCATCATCATCTTCGACGCCTTCGACGCCGGGGCGTTGTCAGCCGGCCTGTGGTGGTGGCTGATCCCGCCGGGAGTCTGCATCTGCCTCGTGACGCTCGCGTTCACGATGTGTGGCTACGCCATCGACGAGGTCCTGAACCCGAGGATCCGAGAGCGATGAGCCGATGAGCGTCCTGAACGTCCGCGACCTACGCGTCACGTACCGCACCAAGGCGGGCGACGTTCCGGCGGTGCGCGGGGTGGATCTCCACATCGACCGCGGCGAGGTCCTCGGGCTCGCGGGCGAGTCGGGATGCGGGAAATCGACGATCGCGGGGGCGATCCTCCGGTTGCACTCGGCCGCCACGGCGATCGAGGGGAGCATCGAGCTCGACGACCAGGATGTCCTGTCGTTGAAACCGGGGCGGCTGCGGGCGGTGAGATGGACCGGGGCGTCGATCATCTTCCAGGGCGCGCTCCACGCGATGAACCCCGTCCGCCGGATCGGCGATCAGGTGGTCGAGGCGATCACGGTCCACAAGCTCGCGGGCGAACGCGAGGCTCGGGTGCGGACGGCTGAGCTGCTCCAGCAGGTGGGCCTCCCGGCAAGGCGGATCGACGACTATCCGCACGAGCTCTCCGGCGGGCAGAAGCAGCGCGTGATGATCGCGATGGCGCTCGCGTGCAACCCGTCGCTCGTGATCGCCGACGAGCCGACGACCGCCCTCGACGTGATGGTCCAGGCGCAGGTGCTCCGCCTCATGAAGCAGCTCCAGAACGAGCTCGGACTCGCGATGTTGTTCATCACGCACGATCTGTCCGTCCTCGTGGAGGTGGCCGACCGGATCGCGATCATGTACGCGGGACTGATCGTGGAGGAGGGTCCGGCCGAGGACGTGTTCCATGCGCCGGAGCATCCGTACACGGAGGCCCTCGCCGGCGCGTTCCCCGAGATCGGCGACGCGCGGTTCCGTCACCGGCCCGCCGGGCTGGGCGGCGACCCGCCCGATCCCCAGCGGATCCCGTCCGGATGCCCCTTCCATCCCAGGTGCGGGGTGGCGATCGAAGCCTGTCCGAGCCTCGACGTGGAGCTCTGGGCGGCCGGCGAGGGCCGGCGGGCCGCGTGCATCCACGTGGCCGGCGCTCCGGAGCTCTCCGGGACGACGTCGTGACCGAACCCACGACGGCAGCCGCGCCACCCGAGCTCGGGGAGCCGATGGTCGAGGTCACCGGACTCGACGTGCGGTTCTCGGGCCGACGGCGCCTGATCGGTCGGAGATCGACGCCGAGCGCGGTCACCGCATCCGTCGGGTCGGAACTGGGCGACCCCGCGAGTGCCTTCGAGGGTCCGACGGAGGCTGCGGAGAAGCCGGGCTCCGGGGTGGCCCGTGCCGTCGACGGCGTCGACCTCACGCTGCACGAAGGGGAGGTCCTCGCCCTCGCCGGGGAGTCCGGGTGCGGCAAGACGACGCTCGCCCGGGCGATCATGGGCCTGCAGAAGCCTCACGCGGGCACGATCGCGTTCCGTGGCACGCGGCTGGGCCGCAGGCTCCGCGCCTACCGCCGCGAGGTCCAGATGGTGTTCCAGGATCCAACGGCGTCGCTGAATCCCCGCCAGACGATCTACGAGAGCGTCGCGGAAGGGGTCCGTATCCACGGCATCCACGGCGGGCCGGAAGGGGAGACGGAGGAGCAGCTCGTCGCCCGAGCGCTGTCGCGCGCCGGCATGCGGCCACCGGAACGCTTCTACCTCCTGTATCCTCACGAGCTCTCGGGCGGCCAGCGTCAGCGCGTCGTGATCGCGGGCGCGCTCGTGCTCGATCCCAAGGTGATCGTCGCCGACGAGCCGGTCTCGAACCTGGATGCCTCCGTGCGCGGCGAGATCCTGCGACTCCTGATGCACCTGCGCGACACGCTCCGCCTGTCGATCCTGATCGTGACGCACGATCTGGGGCTCGCGTGGACCGTGGCCGACCGCGTCGCGATCATGTACCTCGGCCGGATCGTGGAGATCGGTCCCGCGGAAGAGGTGCTCCTCCGGCCGCGCCATCCGTACACGAAGGCGCTCCTCGACGTCGTCCCCGAGGCCGGTGGGATCGACCGACCGATCCTCCAGGGGGAGCCGCCCGATCCGACGCGGATGCCGCCGGGGTGCCGGTTCCACCCGCGATGCCCGGTCGTCGCGTCGGGTCGGGCGGCGACGTTGGGCATCGAGGGCCGGTGCCGGGGCGAGGACCTCGGCCTCGAGGAGCTCGCGCCCGGGCACCTCGTGGCTTGCTACGAAGCCGAGATGTCCGCGGGGACGGACTGACCCGGCGGTCCGACGGTCAGCCCTCGCTGGCCCCCGTCTCCGACTCCCGTTCCGGGACCACCTGCGGAGGGCTGCCGTCCGGCATCTGTTCGCCTTCGCCGTCGCTCGTCTCGCCGTTGCCTTTGAGCACGCCGAGGATCGCCTCCATCTCCGAGTCCGGCAGACGCTGGTCGGGATGCATCCCCGTGGCGCGCGCGGACGCGAGCAGGGTCCTGAGGTTGGACTCGGCCATCTCCACGCGATGCTCGAGTTCCCGAGCGCGTTCCGCGAGCGTCCGCGCGCGCCGTTCGGCCTCGACGCGCATCTCCCGGTTCTCCCGTGCCTCCTCGCGCGAGGTCTTCAGCTGCGCCCGCAGCTGCGAGACCTCCTGTCCGAGCTCCACGAGGCGGTCGACCGTGGCCCGCCCGATGTCGGAGTACGCCAGGCCCCCTCGGGCGGCGCTCGCCGACCCGTCCGACCGCGCGCGAGCGCGTCTCGCCTTGCGCTCGATCGTCTCCCGCTCGCCGGGCGCGACCGGCGTCGCATCCAGGAGCCGGTAGGAGCCGCCGGCGGGCTCCAGCCGCCGGCGAGCCACCAGTGCCCGGACCGCGCGCGCGATCGACAATGGGTCTGGGAAGCCCAGTTCTCTGCCCAGCTCAGCTGGCGTGGCTGCCAGCAGTTCACCCGTCTCCGTGCGCTCGGCTACGGCGGAGAGGAAGGCGTTGACGCGCTCGAGGCTCTGCTCGTTCACGGTCGGATTCTGACCGATTGTCGTCGTCCGACGCCAGTTGTGCGGAAGAGCACCGCTGGGGGCCGGTAGGCTCCGCGGGTGGATGGGCTCCCGCTGGCCGGCTGTCGGATCCTGGACCTGACCCGGGTGCTGGCGGGTCCGCTGGCCACCCAGACCCTGGGCGACCTCGGGGCCGACGTGATCAAGATCGAACGCCCCGACGAGGGGGACGACACGCGGCAGTGGGGCCCGCCCTTCGTGGCCGGCGACGCCGCCTACTACCTCTCCCTGAACCGGAACAAGCGATCGGTCGTGGTGGACCTGAAAACGCCCGGAGGGGTCGAGGCGGTCCGCCGACTCGCCGCGGGCTCGGACGCCCTGATCGAGAACTTCCGACCCGGGCTGATGGCCGACCTGGGGCTGGATCTGGACGAGCTCCGGGAACGGACGCCGACCTTGATCACGTGTTCGCTGACCGCGTTCGACGCGGACGTGCCGGACGCCGCGGCTCGCCCCGGCTACGACATCATCGTGCAGGGCCTGTCCGGGCTGATGAGCGTCACCGGCGAGCCGGACGGGGAACCGGTCAAGGCCGGCGTGGCGCTGCTCGACGTGATCGCCGGGCTCCAGGCCACGATCGGGATCCTGGCCGCCCTCCAGGAGCGCGCGCGGACCGGTCGAGGCCGCCACGTGACCGTGGCCCTGTTCGACGCCGCGGCCGCCGCGATGGTGAACCAGGCGGCGAACACCCTGCTGGGCGGCGTCGTGCCGGGGCCGATGGGCACGGCCCATCCGAACATCTGCCCCTACCAGGCGTTCCATGCATCCGATCGTCCTTTCATCCTCGCGGCCGGCAACGACCGTCTGTTCCGAAGGACATGCGAGGTGGTGGGGGGCTCGGAGTGGGCCGACGATCCTCGGTTCGCGACGAACGGGGATCGCGTTGCGAACCGGGACGAGCTCGTCGCGCGGCTCTCCGAGGTCTTCCGGACGAAGACCGCCGACGAGTGGCTCGCGGCGCTGGAGGCGTCGGCCGTCCCGTGCGCGCCCATCAGGACGATCGACGAGGTCTTCTCGTCGGCCGAGGGTGAGGCGCTCGTGGAAGCGGTGGACGACCGGGCGCGGGACACGGTTCTCCGGCTGGTCAGGAACCCGATCCGGTTCGACGGCTCACGCCTCGCCACCAGGATCCCGCCGCCACGCCTCGGCTCGGACACGGACGACGTCCTCGGCGAGCTGTGACGGCCGTCGACCGTTGGGCGAGGGCGCTCGCGGCGTGGGCGATCCCGGCCGGGATCCTCGCCGCCGCGCCGGAGTCGCCGTACGGGTTCCCCGCCGAGCTGTTCCGCACCAGGGGCGAGCGCGTCGGGCCGAAGGAGGTCACGCCGACCACCGAGCGGGCGCTCGAGGCGCTCCCCGAGGACGGATCGGTCCTGGACGTCGGCTGCGGCGGCGGAGCCACCTCGCTCCCCCTCGCCGGCCGCGCGGGGGCCCTGATCGGTGTCGACGCACAGGAGGACATGCTCGAGGGGTTCCTGGCGAACGCCCGCGCGGCCGGCGTCCGGGCCCAGGCGGTCCGCGGCCGCTGGCCCGACGCGTCGACCGACGTGGGCCCCGCGGACGTCGCGGTGGCGGGACACGTCCTCTACGACGTGGGGGACCTCGAGCCGTTCATCCACGCGCTGGCGCAGCGGGCGCGGCGGGGGGTGGTCCTCGAGCTGACCGAGCGTCACCCCCTCCACTGGATGAACGATCTCTGGCTGCGGTTCCACGACCTCGCCAGGCCGGAGGGTCCGAGCGCCGACGACGCCCGCGAGGTGATCGCCGAGCTGGGCTTCAGGCCGGCGCTCCAGCGATGGACGGCGCCATCTCGCGCCGGAGGGTTCGACGAGCGAGCCGACGCCGTCGCGCTCCTCCGTCGTCGACTCTGTCTCGCGCCCGACCGTGACGACGAGCTGGAGGAGGCGCTCGGCGCGCGCCTGCAGCGGCGAGAGGGCCTGTGGAGCGCTGGACCGACCGATCAGCCACTCGTGACGATCTGGTTCGACCCCTAGCTCAGGAGCCGGAACCTGGCGACCGACGCGAAGACGTCGCCGTCGGACCGTTCGATCCGTTCCCGCTCGCTCGCCCGCGCGCGTGGCCGTTCCCGGAGCGCGAGACGGAGACGTTCCAGGGTCTCGACGAACGCGCCGAGGTCCTGCGAGCCGGGCGGTCGCACCTCCGCCGTCCGGAAGCGGATCCGGAGTCGGTTGCCGTCTCGACGACCGAGGATCTCGATCCCCACCCGGCGGGCTTGCAGCTGCGCCGACGGGAAGTCGCAGCTCGCTCCCGGGAGCAGCCTGGCGATCCCGCGTCCCCGCACGCGGCCGGATCCGCTGACGCGGATCCGGCCGCGCTCCATCCGCCAGTCGCTCGTGCACGACCCACCCACGCGGTACGTGTGGGTGGATCGGCTCGTCATCGCGAGCGTCCAGCGGGTCACCTCGGCCTGGGGGCTCGGTGCCGGCGTCTCGCTCGGCACCGCGCCGGGGTCGGGCACGCCCGGCGGGAAGGGGTTCGACCGAGAGGCGATGAACGCGCCCACAGCGGCGCAGGCGAGCAGGATGCCGACCCACATCAACGCCTTCGCCCAGCCGCGCACGGCGCTCATCATCTCGCAGCCGACCGCGGCGCCGACGAGGTGGCCCGCTACATCCCCAGGCCGGTCATCAACGCGCGCAAGGTCAGACCGAAGCTGATGAACGATGCCCACGCGAACGGCACCCACGGCTGGACCGGCCGGTCGATGCCGATCGCGCGCGCGTCGCCGGCCCGGGCGATCACGTGGGCGAACACGAACAGCAGCAGCGGGAGGTATCCGTAGACGTAGTGCAGGATGCCGCCGAGGGGTCCCTCAGCCTCGAGCCAACGGCCCACGAGGAGCAGGATCGTCCCCAGGACGGCCTGCGCGGCGGCGACCACCTGAGCCGCCGTGAGCCAGACCCAGTACCCGTCCCCGGGGCATCGCCTCGCGAGCTTCGCCGCCAGCCCCCAGATCCACCCCAGCGCGAACAGCGCGACGACGCCGAAGCCGATCACCCGATGCAGGCTCGACACGGCGCGGATACTACGGGGCCCGGTCCCGCTACCGGCTCGCGGCCACGAGGCCCACGGCGAGGATCGGCATCGCCAGCGAGAGCAGCTTGAGCGCCGCCTCCGGCGCCGCGCCGATCGCCTCCGCGCCGATCGCCTCGACCGTCCCGTCCCGGAGGGTGATCGTCCCGTCGACCGCCGCGACGCGGCGGCGGAGGCGACGCACCGGGGTCGACAACGCGCGCTGCGCGGCGCTGATCGCGACGCAGGCCCCCGCCACGAGGACCGCGGCGACCGTGAGGCGTCCGTCCTGAGCGAAGGCCCCCGTGAGCGCCGGGAACCCACCCCACGCGATCGCGAACCAGAGATCGGAGTGGAATGCGCCGCCGAGGAGCTCCAGGTTGTAGGCGGCGACGAGGAAGACGCCGGCCGCGATGAACACGGCGAGCCAGGCGGACACCTGGACGACCCCGACGACGCCGACCGCGGCCGCACCCACGAGCGACACGACCGCGACGACCTGGAGCACCCGGTCGGGGATCGCGGTCCCGAGCGGCCGACCGCGGAGCTCGTCCAATGCGTGCGCCGCGAAGCCGAGACCGAGGAAGAACCCGAGCAACGTCATCCCCAGCCGATACAGGTCGAGGGCGGGCGCGGTCACCGCTCCGAACGCGACGTACGACAGGTGCCACACCGTGTACGGGGGGTGCAGGAGCGTCCACCAGTCCCGCCACCCGCCGGGGGCCAGTGCGTAGAAGGCCGGCCGGCGGTCGCTCACGCCTTCACCCCCCAGAGCACCACCGCGGTGCCGGCGAGGAACGTTCTGGTCCTGACGTGCCGGACGCCCGCCTCCTGGAACCAGCGGACCCACTCGGCGAGCGGATGCGCGGCGACGAACCGGGAGACGTCCCGACCCAGGAACACGGCCGTCCTTGCCCATGCCGGCGATGACACCGCCCCGAGCACAGGCATCGCGAGCCTCGTGTGGACCCACCAGCCGGCGCGGGCGAGCGGCGCGTCCGGGACGTGGAACTCCAGCATCGCGATCGACCCGCCCGGCCGGAGCACCCTCGCCAGCTCGCGGACCGTCGCGGCGGGGTCGTCGACGTAGCGGAGCAGGTACGTGAACGTGACCGCGTCGAACGCGGCGTCGCCGAACGGCAGCCGCTCGGCCTGGGCGACGACGGGCGCGATCCGATCGTCGAGACCGGCGATCCGGTTCGGCTCCCGGCCCGCCCGCAGCATCGGCTCGCTCTGGTCCAGCGCGACGACCCGCACGTTCTTCCGGACCGCGAGCTCACGGGACACGAGCTGGGTGCCGGCCGCGACGTCGAGGACCGTGGACCCGGGCACGGCGTTCGTCTTCGACACGAGGAACCCTCTCCATCGGGCGTCCTGCCCGATGGACAGGATCGCGCCCATCCGCTCGTACTGCGGCGCGATCCCAGCGAACAACCGTCGCGCGAACCGGTTCGACTCCGGGATCGACGGCATCGCTCAGATCGATCGCACGAAGGAAGGAACGTCGGCGAACGAGGCGAGCACGTGATCGGGCCGATCGTCGTCGCGATCCTCGTCACCCTCGCGGTACTTCCCCGTCCGGACCAGGACGCCGATGAGGCCGGCCGCCTGCGCGCCGAGGACGTCGTTCACGACGTCGTCGCCCACCATCGCCACGCGCGCCGCCTCGACGCCCAGCATCTCGAGGGCGGCATCGAAGTACGTCCGCTCCGGCTTCCCACAGATCGTCGCTCGGGTCTCGGCCGCCTCCTCGAGCCCTGCGATGTAGGCGCCGCCGTCGAGCTCCCAGCCCTCGCTGGTCTTCCAGAACAGGTTCCGGTGCATGCCGACGAGCGTCGCACCATCCATCAGTCGGCGGAAGATGCGATTCAACGTGGCGTAGGTGAAGTCCTCGCAGGCGCCCCCCAGCACGATCACGTCGGCCTCGTCGACGTCCACCAGCCGGACGTCCTCGAGGTCCGCGGCCGCGTCCCCGTCGGACAGGACGAACACGCCGGCGCCGGGGTGGGCGTTCCGCAGATACTGCGCCGTGGCGACGACGGCCGTCACGACGTCGTCGTCCGCGACGTCGAACCCCGCTCCTCGGAGCGTGCCGGCGAGGTCGGCCCGCGTCTTCGTCGTGGTGTTCGTAATCAAGCGGAGGGGCAACCCGTCGTCTCGGAGCGCCCGCAGTGCGTCCACGGCCCCGGGCAGCGCCGCCCACGACACGGCGAGGACACCGTCGATGTCCAGCAGGAGCCCCTCGATCGCCACCGTCAGGAGTGTGCCACTACAGCCGGATGCCGAGGGCGCGCCGACGGTCCTCTTGCCCGCGCCCGCGCCCGACCGCATCGGGGCGGCGCAGCCACGCCTGGTACGGGGCGATGAACCGGAACCTCGCGGGCAGGAACGGACGCCCGATCCGCAGGGCGGCGAACGTCGAAGCCATCGCCGCGCGGCGGAGTGGGCTCGACGGGATGCCGTACGCCGAACGCAGCGGACCCGGGATCGTGCCGAACGCGAGACGGGCGACGCCACCGAGGACGACTCGCCACTCCGCCTCCCTCGGCGGATCGAGGAACAGTTCGGCGACGCTCCGCGCGGCGTCGGTCACAACCAGCTGATCCGAGGCCACGACGTCGTCGACGTAGCCGTCCAGCTCGTCCACGGTCGGCGGGATGCGCTCGCGTGGCAGGCGCACCATCTCGGCCGCGAGCATCTGCTCCTCGTGGAACCGCTGCCGGCCGCGGGCGTCGAGGCGACCGACCGTGAGCCGTTCGAACAGGAGCGCGCTCTGGACGAGGCACGCGTGGACCCACAGGAGCAGGTCCGGGTCGAGCGCATCGTACGGCCGTCCAGTGACGCGATCGACGCCGCGGATCCGTTCGTGGATCTCGTTGATCCGGGCCGCCGCCGCCTGCGCCTCTCGCTTCGTCCCGAAGGTGATCGCGTACTGGAGGACGAGCGTCCGCTGCAAGCGCTTCCACGGGTTCCGCTCGTACATCCCCGTCTGCTCGGCGCCGGCGACCACCAACGGGTGGGCGGCATGCATCAGCATCGCGCGCGCACCCCCGAACAGGACCGTCACCTCCCGGTGAACCCGCCAGGAGACGCTCTGCGGGCCGAAGAACCCTTCGTCGACCACACGACCAGCGTAGCCTCGTCCGAGGCTGGACTCCCCCGGAGGTGCGTGGAACGATGACCGGCGCGAGGTCGAGACGCTCCGGAGGCTTCCCCGCGTGATCCTGATCCTCATCGTGCTCGGCCTGGCCATCGTCGTCGGCTTCGTCGCCGGTGGCAGCCTGCGACCGTTCGAGCGACTGAAGATCCACTGGTGGGGCCTGGCTCTCGTCGGGCTCGCACTCCAGGGGATCCCGTCGGCGAGCGACGTCGGGGAGTCGATCGGCTGGGCGATCCTGATCGTGTCGTACGGCCTCCTGATCGCGTTCGCCTGGGTCAACCGACGTCTCCCGGCGGCGTGGCTGGTGATGGCCGGCCTCGGCCTGAACCTGCTCGTGATCGGCGTGAACGGCGGGATGCCGGTGAGCGCGAGCGGCCTCGACATGGCTGGTGCCACCGCCGACGGACTCGACGGCGCGGGCACCCTGAAGCACCACCTGATGGGCCCGGACGACGTGCTCACGCCGCTCGCGGACGTGATCGGGATCCCGCCGCCCGTCGGCGCCGTGATCTCGATCGGCGACGTCCTGCTCTACGCGGGTCTGGCGATCCTCGTCGTCACGGTGATGCTCGGACGGTCCGGCGAGAACCCTCGGCCGCCGGCTCGGTGGTTCCAGGGGTACCGGGGGAAGCATCTGCCGCCGCCTCAGCGTCGCTTCTCTCGCTGGCCGGCTCCTCGGCGGGAGGCTCCGCCTGGAGGAGCGAGATGGGGAACCGAACCGTGATCGTCGCGCCCTGACCGGGAGCGCTCTTGACGTCGAGCCGTCCCCCACCGACCTTCGCCCGTTCCCGCATCATCGCCATCCCGAAGTGGCCCTCGGGGCCCGGCGCGCTCGTATCGAACCCCACGCCGTTGTCCTTCAGAGTCAGGACGATGTCGTCGCCCTCCTCCCGGACGCCGATCCAGACGTCCCTCGGTTGGGCGTGCTTCAGCGCGTTCATCACGCCTTCGCGCGCGATGTGGTACACGAGCAGCGCGATCGGCGCCGGCAATTGGATGTCTTCGACGTCCCGGTGGAATCGGATCGAGGAGTCTCGCCCGACCTCGTCCGTGAAGGACTCCAGCGCTTCGGCCAGACCCTTGGCGCCGAGCGGCGAGCGATGCAGGTCCCTGATCAAGGCCCTGATGCGATCAGACGTCTCTTGTTTCGACTCGCGGATCTTGTCGAGCTGCTGCGCGACATCGTTGGTCTGGCCTTTCTCAAGCAGCTTCCTCGCCACGTCCACTTGGATCGAGAGTCGGAACAGGACCTGTGCGAGATCGTCATGGAGATATCCAGCGATCTGGAGTCGTTCGTCCGCGCGCTCCTCAGCCATCGCGTTCGAGAGTGTCCGAAGCACCTGCTCGCGATCCTGGAGTTCTCTATGGGCTTCCTCCAGCGCTTGAGATCGGAAGAACATTTGCCTTGCGAAGAGAAGGGGTGCGAGAAAGGCAGGGAGTGCCCACAGCCCAATGCTCTTGAAGAAGAAGGCAAGGCTCAGCCCCACGAGACCCAACCCGAGATAGCTAAGAAGGAACTCACTGAGACGGCCAATGCGCATCTCGCGAACGACCTGACGCATAGGCACACCCGTGCGCAAACTGACGAACGCAGTCACTAGGCCGCTGTTCACGGCGTAATCCACGAGTGCAGCAGCGGTTGCAGCAACCAGGACAACAACGTTCGATTCCGCACCGTCGTTGCGATCGAACTCGGTGAGCGCGTGGAAAACGGCGCTAGCTGCGAGAACAGATAGCGCGACCTGACATCGATTAAACAAGGCGCGAAGCAGTGTCACCTCACGTCGGAATTCGCGGGGATCGGACGCGCCAATGAACGCCACAACGGCCGCGGCAGGAGGTTCGTAGAGGAAGGCGACGACCATCAAGAGCGGGAAGCCGAGACTGATAGTGAGCCCGCGCCAGGCGGGGACGGGGAGTAGCTCCACAAGGGCAATGAGTACCGCCCACATGATGAGTTCCAAGGCTAAGGGGGAGCTCGCGTTTTCGGGCATTCCCTCCGTGAACACGCTCGGGTCTCCAGCGATGAGAACGACCCCGAGCAAGATCGTCGGGATGATCACGAACAGCTCGAAGATGATTACTCGCCGACGGGTTGCAGGCGACGCCACGAGAGTCATAGGTCCATCTTCGCTTTCGTGAGGCTAAGCGCAAGCTGCTTGCGTTTGGCCCCTACAGCAGGTGTCGTATGCTCCGGCTACAGCAAGTTTCGTAGCTGTATTGGCGCCTTGAATATCCCCCGGCCGACCCCGATATTCGCACCCGTAGTCCCCCGAATGGGGGGTGGGTTTCAAGGAACGGGACTGCGTCTTTGGGCCCCGGTGAGGAAGGGGGGTATCGGCATGAAGGTCGTGCGGCGAATCGCGATCGCACTCGGCTCCCTGCTGGCTGTCGCAATGGCTGGCGGCGCAGCGCACTG
>DASUPO010000041.1:0-4788 GCA_036281075.1 Actinomycetota bacterium
CCGTGGATGGAGCATGTTCAGGCTGTTGCCCGTGCCGGTGAAGTCCGTGTAGTAGCGCTGGTCCTCGGGATCCAGCCGGTAGAAGGCCTTGTTGTCGATCCCCCGGAGCGAGAGCGTCGGGCCGAGGTGGTTCCCCTCCGCCGTGTGGTTGTACACGACGTCCAGGATCACCTCGATCCCCGCGCGGTGCAGCGCCTTCACCATCGATTTGAACTCGTAGACCTGCTGGCCCACCGAGCGCGTCGCGTACGCGTGGTGGGGCGCGAAGAAGCCGATCGAGTTGTAGCCCCAGTAGTTCGAGAGGCCGCGCTCGACGAGCTCCCGATCGTGGACGAACTCGTGGACGGGCATCAGCTCCACGGCCGTGACGCCGAGGGAGCGCAGGTGCTCCACGATCGGGTCGTGGGCGATGGCCAGGTACGTGCCCCGGATCTCGGGCGGGATCGACGGATGCCGCATCGTGAGGCCCTTGACGTGCGTCTCGTAGATCACGGTCCGGTTCCAGGGCGTCTCCGGGCCGCGGTCGTCGCCCCAGGTGAACGCGGGATCGATCACGACGCACTTCGGCATCGAGCCCGCGCTGTCGCGCCGGTCGAGGGAGAGGTCCTCCTCCGGATCGCCGATCGCGTAGCCGTAGACCGCGTCGTGCCACCGGACCGGCCCGCTGATCGCTCGCGCGTAGGGGTCGAGGAGCAACTTGTTCGGGTTGAACCGGTGTCCCTCGTGCGGCTCGTACGGCCCCTGCACGCGGTAGCCGTACAGGCGGCCGGGCCGGACGTCCGGGAGGTAGGCGTGCCACAGGAGATCCGTCCGGTTCGTGATGGAGATCCGTTCCGCCTCCACCGCGTCGTCGGGCCGTTCGTACAGGCACAGGTCGACGCCGGTCGCGTGCTCGGAGAACAGCGAGAAGTTCACCCCTTCGCCGTCCCAGGTGGCCCCCTGCGGATACGGCGAGCCCGGCCAGACGCGGATCGTCACGGCGCTCCCGGTCGGAGGAACACGCACGCGAGCGGCGGGAGCACGATGCGAGCGCTGTGCTCGCGACCGTGCCACGGTTCCAGCTCGGCGCGGACGCGACCGAGGTTGCCCATGCCCGACCCGCCGTACGGCTCCGCGTCGCTGTTGAGCGCCTCGTGCCACGCGCCACCGTCGGGCAGTCCGAGCCGGAAGCGCTCGTGCGGCATCGGGGTCAGGTTCAGCGCGACGACCACGACGTCGGTCGCCGCCGGTCCCCGTCGGAGGAAGCACACTGTGTCCGGGTCGCCGGCCTCGATCCACTCGAAGCCGCGGGGGTCCGCGTCGAACGCGTGCAGGGCCGGCTCGCGGCGGAGCAGATCGTTCAGGTCACGCACCCAGCGTAGGACGCCGCCGTGGCGCGGGTCGTCCAGGAGCGACCAGTCGACGCTCGCGTCGTGGTCCCATTCCGTGGGCTGGGCGAGCTCGCCGCCCATGAAGAGGAGCTTCTTGCCGGCCTGCGCCCACTGGTAGCCGAGGAGCAGCCGCAGGTTCGCGAACCGCTGCCGGTCGTCCCCCGGCATCTTCCCGAGCAGGGATCCCTTCCCGTGGACGACCTCGTCGTGCGACAGGGGGAGGACGAAGTTCTCCGACGTCGCGTAGACCTGGCGGAACGTGATCTCGTCGTGGTGGAAGCGACGATGGATCGGATCGCGTCGCAGGTGCTGGAGCGTGTCGTGCATCCACCCCATGTCCCACTTGAATCCGAACCCGAGACCGCCGGCGTCGGTCGGCCGCGACACCATCGGCCACGCGGTGGACTCCTCGGCGAACGTCTGGACGTCGGGATGCATCCCGTACACGTCCTGGTTCAGCCGCCGCAGGAACGCGACGGCCTCGAGGTTCTCTCGCCCGCCGTGCACGTTCGGCAGCCACTCACCGTCCTTCCGCGAGTAGTCGAGGTAGAGCATCGAGGCCACGGCGTCGACCCGGAGCCCGTCGGCGTGGTACGCGCGGAGCCAGTGATCGGCGCTGGACAGCAGGAAGCTCCGGACCTCGTCCCGGCCGTAGTTGAAGATCAGCGTGTGCCAGTCGGGGTGGTACCCGCGTCGGGGGTCGGCGTGCTCGTACAGGTGGGTCCCGTCGAAGGACGCGAGCGCGTGCTCGTCGGCGGGGAAGTGCGACGGCACCCAGTCCAGGATCACGCCCACGCCGCGTCGGTGCAGGTGGTCGACCAGGAACATCAGGTCCTGCGGGGTGCCGAACCGGCTCGTGGGCGCGAAGTAACCGGTGGTCTGGTAGCCCCACGAGCCGTAGAACGGGTGCTCCATCACCGGCAGGAGCTCGACGTGGGTGAAGCCGAGGTCGAGCGCGTGGTCGGCCAGCTGGGTCGCGGCCTCCCGGTACGTGAGCCAGCCGCCGTCGGCTCCGCGCCTCCACGACCCCAGGTGGACCTCGTAGATCGACGTCGGCGCGCCCAGCGCGTTCCGCTCCCGCCGGGAGGCGAGCCACACGGCGTCGCCCCAGGTGTAGTCGAGGTCCCACACGATCGACCCCGTCCGCGGCGGCGTCTCCGAGTGGAACGCGAACGGGTCGGCCTTCTCGGCGTTCCGGCCGGCCGTCCGTGACCGGAGGTGGAACTTGTACACGTGACCCGCACGGGCCTCGGGGACGTTCCCGGCCCAGATCCCCGACGACCGGACGGGTTCGAGCGGGTGCGACGCCGGGTCCCAGCCGTTGAAGTCCCCGATCGCGGCGACGCGCTCGGCGTTCGGCGCCCAGACGGCGAACGACGTGCCGTCGGCGTGGGGATGGGCGCCGAGCTTGTCGGCGAGCCTCGCGTGCGTTCCCTCTCCGAACAGGTAGAGGTCCTCGTCGGTGAGGGCGTGCCCGACGGCGGTCGAGCTCACGGCTCGACCCCGTCGCGACGCCGTCGATCGATCCGTTCGAGCATCGACACGATCTCCGGCCGATGCCGGAGATCGTCCAGCGTCCACGGGAAGCGTCGCCGCCAGTTGTCGCGCTCGGGGCCGGTGCCGGGAACGTTCTGGGGGTCGACCTCCAGGAGGAGGTCGCCGAGCGACGCCATCACGATCGCGGCCGGGCCGTCCGCGAGCCGCTCGAGCGACGCCTCGAGCGACGCGCGAGGGTCCTCGCCGTCGGGATCCGGCCGGAGTCCGCTGCCCGGCAGCGATCGGGGCAGCGCGGCGCGCATCCGGCCCCGGCCGTCGAGGATCCGGGCGGCCTGCTCGCCGTCGATCAGGCCGAGCTGCTGGCGGAGCGGCACGTCGTCCCCGTGCCAGAAGCCGGCCCACGTCGGCATGTCGTGCGTGTTCAGCGTCGCGACGGACGCGGCGGGCGGCTCCGGCATGCCGTCGGCGGTCGCCTCCCGCTGCACCACGAACGTCCGGAGGAGGCCGTGGGAACGCATCGCCGGCCGCACGTAGCCGGGGACCGTCCCGAGGTCCTCCCCGACGACGGTCGCGCCCGCCTCGTTCGCGGCGATCGACAGGAGTGCGTACCACTCGTCCGCGCGGTAGCGGACGTACACGCCGTCCTTGGCGGTGGCGCCGCGGGGGACCCAGTAGAGACGGTGAAGCCCGATCACGTGGTCGATCCGTGCGACGGCCGCGTAGCGGAACAGCGTCCGGAGCATCTCGTCGTGGTAGCGGTAGCCGTCCTCACGGGCGCCGAACGGATGCGGCGGTGGGGCGCCCCAGTCCTGCCCCTGGGACCAGAACGCGTCGGGCGGGGCGCCGGCGGCGGCGTCGGGCGCGAACGAGCGTCGCTCGCGCCACACGTCGTAGCCGGCGCCGTTCACGCCGATCGGGAGGTCGAGCATCAGGCCACCGCCGGCCCCCCGGGCCCGGCCGGCGGCGGCCGCGAGCTGCTCGGCGGCCAGCCACTGCACGAACAGGTGGTAGCGGGCCCGCTCGTCGTCGAGGGCCGACCCCGGGAGGGTGCCGGCACGCTCGGCCTCCGGCCACCCGCCCCACCACGTCCCGCGACGCTCGATCTCGGCGCGGAACCGCGCGTAGTCGGCCGCGCGGGGGTCCGCGGCGAACGCCGCCAGGGCGCCGGGCGGCGTGCCGCGGAACGCTGCCTGCGCGAGCGGATCGAGGACGCGCCGTTTCGCCGCCGCGATCGCCGGGTGGTCGGTCAGCTCCGCTTTCCCGAGGCTCGCCACGTGCTCGCGGAACGCGGGATCCTCGAGCACCTGACGGGCCTCGGCGCACCCGTCCAGGCCGGGCGCGGTCTCGACGTCGAGGTAGGTCTCGTTCCAGAAGAGCCGACTCGCGGGAGAATAGGGGCTCGGTTCGAGCACGGACCCGTCCAGGAACTGCGCGAACAGCGGCAGGGTCGCGACGATCGAACCGCCGGCCTCCTCGATCCATCCCCGGAAGCGAGCGAGCTCGGCGAACGACCCGACCCCCCAGTCGCCTTCCGCGCGCAACGCGTAGAGCGGCGCGAACATCCCCCACGACCGCTCGCTCGGAGGCGGGCACCGGCGAGGCGCCGAGAGGACGAGGGCGTCCGCGCGATCGCCCCGCGCGTCCACCCACAGGCGGTGACGGCCGGGCTCCAGCCGCTCCCGGATCGCGATCCGGACCGGCACGCGGCCGGCCTCCGCCTCGCCCCGGACCACCGGTGTCGATGAGCGCCACGTCCCCGGCTCCTCGCCGTCGCGGGCCACGGCGTATCGCACGGAGCCGTCCACGGCGGAGGTCGGAACCCGGACCGTCGCATCGGTCAGCCGCCCGTCCCAGGCCACGAGCACGGGTTCGAGCGGGCGCCTCGCGAGCTCCTCGCGCCGCGCCCGCAGGGAGCCGGTGG
>DASUPO010000042.1:0-78293 GCA_036281075.1 Actinomycetota bacterium
GGAGCGACGCGACCGGCGCCCCGATCGCGCGCAGCACCGCGAGCGTGCTGTCCACGCTCGCGCGCACGCGCTTCCCGAAGACGTCCGTGTAGGACTCCTGCACCCCGTACAGCCGCGCGAGGGCCCGGAGCGCGTCCCGCTCCTCGGTCACGGCCCCTCGTCCAGCAGGTCGAGCACGCCGCGGACCGGGATCGCCAGCCACTCCGGCCGGTGATCGAGCTCGTAGCCGACCTCGTAGACGGCCTTGTCCAGCAGCATCGCGTGGAGCATCCGACGTGTCTCGTCCTCGCTCTCGGGGAGCATCGGGCTGTCGCCCGCGACCTCGAAGTAGTGACCGAGGAACGTGGCCGACACCCACGCGGTCCATGCTCGGGCCCACTCGGCCAGCGAGGCGCGGGAGTCCGGGGAGAGGTCCTCGACCCACGGCGAACGCATCGCGGTCCGACTGGCGTAGTCGAACGAGCGGAGCATGCCCGCCACGTCGCGGAGCGGGGATCGCTTGATCCGGCGTTCGCTGAGCGGCCGGGCCGGCTCTCCCTCGAAATCGATCACGATGAAGTCGCGGCCCGTCCAGAGCACCTGCCCGAGATGGAAGTCCCCGTGCAGCCGGATCCGCTGACCGGAGATCCGGTCGCCCGTCACCACGGCGAACCGCGACAGGAGCTCGTCCTGCCGCGCGAGCAGCTCCTCGACCTCGGGCCCGGCCTCGTGGCGGCCGAGGCGTCGCACCGTCGCCACGGCCTGCGAGCGCATCGACTGGTAGAGCGAGCGCTGGTACATCCGGGTGACGGGCTCGGGCGCGAACACCGGATCGTCCGGCCGCGAGCCGAGCGCGAGGTGGAGCTGCGCCGTCCGTCGACCGAGCAGCCACGCGGAGCCAAGGAACGGTCCGATCAGATCGTAGGTGAGCAGCGACGGCAGCTCGCCCACCATGTCCATCACGGGGCGCTCCACGAGGGGGAGCGACTGGTCGGCCGGCACGGCGAGCGCGCGTTCGAACGACTCTCGGACGGCGTCGAGCGCGTACTGCCAGGCGTCGCCCTCGTTCTGGACGTAGCCCTGCAGGAACGCGACCGTCGAGGCCGCGTCACCGTCCGTCAGCTCGATCGCCCCCGCCATCGGCGCGGCGTGGATGAACGAGGTTCGATCCGTCAGGAAGCGTCCGACCTCGAGCTCCGGGTTGATCCCGTCCTCGAGCCGGCGGAAGAGCTTGAGGACGAGCCGGTCGCCGAACGTCACCGAGGTGTTCGTCTGGTCGCCCCAGGGGAACTGCGGATCCACCGGGTCTTCGCCGCGGAGCTTCGCGAAGCCCTCGGCGCGCGTGCCCGCGAGGCGTCGGCGCCGTCCGCGCGCGACCCGGCGCCGTTCGACCATCTCGAGCAGCGCGCCGGCCAGCCCGGCGTCCCGGACCCCGTCGACGAGTTGCCACGGTCCGTCCGGCGTCTCGATCCTCGCGACCACGAACTCGGGACCGACGTCGTCGCCGTCCCGTCTGCCGACGAGCGGGAACGCGTACGTCGCGGGCTCGCCTTCCGTGAACGTGACGTCGACCAGCGCGAAGAGGCCACGCAGCCCGTCGGGATCGGCATCCTGGATCCGGATCGTGTCGGCGATCGTCGCCGCGGCGATCCGCCGGCCCTTCGCCCCGAACCAGCGTTGGCGGACGAGGAACCGCGGCAGCGCCCGTTCAAGCGCGCCCTTCGTGGGCTCGTCGAGCGCGTCGTCCCACGTCCCCGTTGTCTCGAGCGTCGGCACGGGCGAGGCGGCCAGCTCCTCCTCCCGCTCGTCGGGCTGGAGCCGGAACCAGAAGTAGCCGTACGGGCCGAGCGTGACGAAGTACGGGAGCTGTCCGATCCTCGGGAAGTGGGTGGGGCCGAACAGCTCGACCGGCACCTGTCCGTCGAAGCGCGACAGGTCCAGCTCGACGAACTGGGCGCTGCGCGACAGGTTCGCGACGACGAGCGTGCGGTCCTCCCCGAAGGTTCGGAGGAACGCCACGACCTTGCGGTTCTCCGGGTAGAGGAACTCGATGTCGCCGCGTGAGAGCGACGGGGATCGACGCGCGGCGCCGATCACGCGCCGCATCCACCACAGCAGCGACGTCGGGTTGTTCTGCTGGGCCTCCACGTTCACGGCCGCGGGATGGTTCTCGGGATCGGCGACCAGCGGGAGGTACAGGCGCTGCGGGTTCGCTGCCGAGAATCCCGCGTTCCGATCCTGGTTCCACTGCATCGGGGTGCGGACGCCGTTGCGATCGCCCAGGTAGATGTTGTCGCCCATCCCGATCTCGTCGCCGTAATAGATCACCGGCGTCCCCGGGAGCGAGAACAGCAGCGCGTTCATCAGCTCGATCCGGCGCCGGTCGTTGCCGAGCAGCGGCGCGAGCCGCCGGCGGATCCCCAGGTTCACTCGCGCCTGCGGATCCTCCGCGTAGACGCGATACATGTAGTCCCGTTCCTCGTCCGTGACCATCTCGAGCGTGAGCTCGTCGTGGTTGCGAAGGAACGTGGCCCACTGGGCGGTGTCGGGGATCGGCGGCGTCTGGTTCAGGATGTCGATCAGCGGGAACCGATCCTCCATCCGGTTGGCCATGAACATCCGGGGCATCAGCGGGAAGTGGAACGCCATGTGGCACCGGTCGCCGTCCCCGAAGTACGCGACCGCGTCCTCCGGCCACTGGTTCGCCTCGGCGAGCAGCATCCGGTCCCGGAACGTGGCGTCCACGTGTTCGCGCAGCTCCGTGAGCAGCCCCAGGGTCTCGGGGAGGTTCTCGCAGTTCGTGCCCTCCCGCTCGAAGAGGTACGGGATCGCATCCAGGCGCAAGCCGTCGACGCCCAGCCCGAGCCAGAAGTCCACGACGTCGAACATCGCCCGGCGGACGCGCGGCTCGTCGTAGTTCAGGTCCGGTTGGTGCGAGTAGAAGCGGTGCCAGAAGTACTGCCCCGCGACCGCGTCCCAGGCCCAGTTCGACGACTCGAAGTCGCCGAAGATCACACGGGCATCCGGGTAGCCCTCCGGGGTGTCCGCCCAGACGTAGAAGTTGCGCTGCCACGACCCGGCTTTCGCGGCGCGGGCGCGTTGGAACCACGGATGCTCGTCCGAGGTGTGGTTCATCACGACCTCGGTGATCACGCGGAGGTCGCGGCGGTGGGCCTCGCGGAGGAACGTGCGGAAGTCGCGCATCGTGCCGTAGGCGGGGTGGATCGCCTTGTACGCGGCGATGTCGTAGCCGTCGTCCCGCAGCGGCGAGGGGTAGAACGGGAGCAGCCAGACGGCGGTCGCGCCCAGGTCGCGGATGTGATCGAGGCGCCGCACGAGCCCGGCGAGGTCCCCGACGCCGTCCGCGTTGCTGTCCTGGTACGCGCGGACGTGGAGCTCGTAGATCACCGCATCCTGGTACCAGCCCGTCGACGCGGCCCCCGCCGCCACGGGCGCGAGGGTCGGCGCCGGTTCCTCGGCCGCTACCCGGGTCCGCGCCTTCGCCATCACGGGTTCCGGCTTCCCCCGCGCTCGACCGCCAGCACGTGTCCGGGTCGGTGTCCCGGGTGCAGCTCCACGAAGTTGCGGGCGCCCGTCCACGCGTAGGACTCGCCGGTGAGGAGGTCCCGTGCCGTGAACGGCTCGTCCCACGCCATGCCGAGCTCCGGCATGCGCAGGTCCACCCAGCCCGAGCGCGGATGGACGGGATCGAGGTTCGCGATCACGACGACCGGCTCGCTGCCGTCGGGGAGCGTCTTGCTGTACGCGAGGAGCTGCTCGCTGTCCGTCGGGTGAAACCTGAGCGTCCGGTCGTGCTGGAGAGCCGGGTGCTCCCGGCGGATCAGGTTCACGCGGGCCATCAGCTCCCGGATGCCCGAGGACGAGGGGGATCGGACGCGCCGCTGGTACTTCTCCGAGTGGCGGTACTCCTCCGACCCCGGTTCCCGCGGCTCGTGGTCGAGGTGCTCGAAGGCCGGGCCGTAGACGCCGTAGTTCGCGCCGAGCGTGGCGGCGAGCAGGAACCGGAGTCGGAACGCCGGCGGTCCGCCCTCCTGGAGCTGGTCGGTGAGGATGTCCGGGGTGTTCGGCCACAGGTTCGGCCGGAGGAAGTCGCGGACCGGCTCGGTCGTGAGCTCGGTGAGGTACGCGGTGAGCTCGTCCTTCGTCCGGCGCCACGCGAAGTACGTGTAGGACTGATCGAAGCCGATCTTGGCGAGCCGCTCCATCACGCGCGGACGCGTGAACGCCTCCGACAGGAACAGGACGTCGGGATGGTCGCCCTTGACCTCGGCCAGGAGCCACTCCCAGAACGCGAACGGCTTCGTGTGGGGGTTGTCGACCCGGAAGATCGGCACGCCCTTCTCCACCCAGAACAGGACCACGTCGAGCAGGGCACCCCAGAGCTCGTCGCGGTCCGTCGTCTCGAAGTCCAGGGGATAGATGTCCTCGTACCTCTTCGGCGGGTTCTCCGCGTACCGGATCGTGCCGTCTGCGCGGTGTCGGAACCACTCGGGGTGCTCCGCGACCCAGGGATGGTCGGGGGAGCACTGGAACGCGAGGTCGAGGGCCAGCTCCATCTCGTGGCGCTTCAGCTCCGCGAGCAGGTGTTCGAGGTCGTCGAACGTCCCGAGCTCGGGGTGGATCGCCGTGTGGCCACCCGCCGCCGAGCCGATCGCCCACGGGCTCCCGGGGTCGCCGGCGCCGGCCCGGGTGGCGTTGTTCGGGCCCTTGCGGTTCGTCTCGCCGATGGGGTGGATCGGCGGGAGGTACAGGACGTCGAAGCCGGACTCCGCGAGGTCCGGCACGAGCGCCGCGACGTCGCGGAGCGTGCCGGATCGAGCGGGATCGGGGGATGCGGAACGCGGGAACAGCTCGTACCAGGCGCCGTGGCGCGCCCGGTCGCGAGCGGCGATCACCTCGCGCTCCGGAGATGTGGCGCCGCCGCGCCGGTCGGGATGCGACGCCATCAGCGGGTCCAGCTCGTCGAGGCTGGTCGGCAGCGCAGCGAGGTCGACGCGCCTGCGGCGCAGGAGCGCCGCGCCGCGCCGCAGCCGGTCGGCGTCGTCTGCGGCGCCCGCGGCGCGTGCGCGCCGCGCGGCGCCGCCGACGAGCGCCGCCCCCTCCCGAAGCTCCACCGCGACGTCCTGGCCCGCCTCGATCCTCTTCACCAGGTCGGCGTGCCAGGTCGACCACCGGTCGATCCATCCCTCGACGCGGAAGCGGTACGCCCCCGATTCCCCGATCGGGACTTCCGCCCGCCACCGATCGTTCCCGAGGGGAACCATCGGCACCTCGCGCGGGTCTCCGTCCGCGTGACGGACCCATGCGATCGCGGCCGGGTGGTCCTGGCCGTCGGTGAAGACGTCGGCCTCGATCGGCACGACGTCGCCGACCGACGTCTTGGCAGGGAAGAGCCCGTCGTCCACCGCGGGCGACACGTTCTCGATCACGATCCGGGTCCGCTGCTTCGCCGTCTCGATCCCCCTCCCCACGTATACAGGTTCCACCACATCCCCGGCGCCGATGGGAGGATGGAGCGATGTCCAGATCCCTCCGGACCGTGATCGCGCTCGGCCTGGTCGCGGCGGCCGCCTGTACGCAGACCGCCGTCGTCGACCGCGCCGCGCCCGCGCCGACGGCCGCTGTTTCTACACCCGTGGCCACGACGCCGTTACCCCAGGCCGAGGTGCCCGACGAGGCCGCGATGGGTGATGAGGAGGCGGGCCCGCCGCGGTTCCGCGGCGGTGTCTCGGTGATCGGCCCCGAACTCCGCGAGACGTTGATCGGCCGCAACTGGACGCCGGGCTGCCCGGTGCCGATCAGGGATCTGCGGCTCGTGAGCGTGAGCCACTGGAACTTCCGGGGCGAGGTGGAGCGCGGGCCGCTGATCCTCCACGAGCGGGTCGCCGACGACGTGCTCTGGGTCTTCCGTCGGCTGTTCCGGGCGAAGTTCCCCATCAAGGACATCCAGCTCGCGGCGAAGGACCGGCCGCTCACGCCGAAGGACTACTGGAACAAGAGCCCTCGAAGCGTGACGGCCTCGTTCAACTGCCGGCCGGCGACCGGCAGCACCTCGCTGTCGCATCACTCCTACGGATGGGCGATCGACATCAACCCGCTCCAGAACCCGTACGTCCGCAGCGATGGGAGCACGCTCCGACACATCGCGAAGCCCTTCCGCAACCGGTCGTGGCACCGGATGGGCATGATCCACGACGGCGACGTCGTCGTGCGGTCGTTCGCGCGGATCGGGTGGAAGTGGGGCGGCCACTGGCACACGCTGAAGGACTACATGCACTTCTCGCTCACCGGACGCTGAACGCCTTTCGCTCGCTTGCTCCTGACCGTCTCAGGTACGCGCGGTACGGGGTCGGTCCCATGCGCCGTGGGGGCTGGCAGCGCGAGGAGCTCGAGCCGGACCACGTCGTGATCGACGGGCAAGGCGTGAACCTCCACGGGAGCGCCCGTGTCGTCGACGGCGGCACGATCGAGCTGGAGATGGACGAGGACTACTTCGCGCCGACCGTGCTCGTGGGTCCCGCCGGCGCGACCGTCACGATCGAGCTCCACAACGACGGGACCCGCGGCCACAACTTCTTCGTGCCCGGGCAGGGGATCGATCTGCACTGCGGCGTCCGGGTGGAGGATGCGGTCCAGGTGGTCTTCCCGGCCTCCGGCGTGCTCGTGTACCTGTCGCTGCTCGGCGACGTCCGGCATGCGGGGCGTGCTGCGCGCCGAGCGGAGAGGTTCAACTCCCCGCCCGCGGTCGGCTCCAGCGGAACCCCTGCCGCGTGTCGTTCGTAGCATCGGTGGATGGGAGCACGTCGTCGGTCCCGGGCGAGATCACGGTGGGGGCTGAGGCCGGTCGCCATCGCGGGGCTCCTCGTCGCGTCCGGCTGCGGCGGCGGCGCCGTTCCCGAGGCATCCTCGCCGACACCGACACCGACGCCAACCGCGGCGGCGCCTCCGAGTCCTTCGCCGAGTCCTTCGTCGGATCCGTCGACCGCGGGACCGAACCTCGCGGCCGTCCGGATCCGCCTCGTCCGGGTCGCGATCCTCGAGCAGCCCGTCGCGATGGCGATCCGACCAGGTGACCCCGCGCTCTACGTCGCGGAGAAGACGGGGAGGGTCGCGGCGATCCGGGGCGGCGCCGTGGCTCGCGACCCCGTCGTCGACCTGACAGGTCGTGTCTCACTCGGCGGCGAACAGGGCCTCCTCGGCCTCGCCTTCTCCCCGGATGGCCGCTACCTGTACGTGAACTTCACCGACACGAACGGCCACACCCACGTCACCGAGTTCGCGATGCGCGGCCGGGGAGTCGCGCCTGGGTCCGAGCGGGACGTGCTCGTCGTCGAGCAGCCCTACGCGAACCACAACGGTGGCAACCTCGCGTTCGGTCCGGACGGGCACCTCTACATCGGGTTGGGGGACGGGGGGAGCGGTGGCGACCCGCACGGCAACGGCCAATCGCTGTCGACGCTGCTGGGCAAGATGCTCCGGATCATCCCCCGACCGACCGGGGGGCTTCCCTACGGGATCCCGCCCGACAACCCGTTCGTCGACCGCCCGGGGGCGCGGCCCGAGATCTGGGCGTTCGGCCTGCGCAACCCCTGGCGGTACTCGTTCGACCGAGCCTCGGGCGACCTCTGGATCGGCGACGTCGGTCAGAGCTCGTGGGAGGAGGTCTCGTTGCAGCGCGCGGGATCGGCCGGCGGCGAGAACTACGGCTGGAGCGCGTTCGAGGGGAGCCGCGCGTTCGCGGGCGGGGTCGTCCCCGGCGACGCGGTCGCTCCGGTGCACGAGTACTCGCACGACGAGGGGGGGTGCACCGTGATCGGAGGGTACGTGTACCGGGGTCGGTCGATCCCCGCGCTGCGCGGCATCTACGTCTTCGGCGACCTCTGCATCGGCGAGATCGAGGGCCTGCGGGTCCGGGAGGGCGGTCCGGTCCGGCATCGCACACTCGGTCCGACCGTCGAGAACCTGAGCTCCTTCGGTGAGGATCGCCGCGGCGAGCTCTACGCGCTGTCCCTCAGCGGTGGCGTGTATCGGCTCGCACCCGTGGCGTGAGCTCCGACGATCAGCAGTGTCGTTTCGACGCCTCGACCGTCGTCGATCTCCGGCGAGATACCGCGTGTACGCTCCCGTCCGATGTCCGGCGAGATCCGCCCGTCACGGAAGGCCGTCTCGTTCACCGAGTCGGTGATCCGCGAGATGACGCGCCTTTCGATGTTGCACGGCGCGATCAACCTGTCGCAGGGGTTCCCGGACTTCGCCGCGCCGGAGGAGCTGAAGGAAGCGGCGCAGAAGGCGATCGCGGACGATGTGAACCAGTACCCGATCACCTGGGGTGCTGAGGGCTTCCGTCAGGCGATCGCGCGGAAGTACGGCCGGCGATACGGCATGGACTGGGTCGATCCCGAGCGTGACGTCACGGTGACCTGCGGCTCGACCGAGGCGATGATCGCATCGATGCTCGGCGTGCTCGATCCTGGCGACGAGGTCGTCGTGTTCGAGCCGTTCTACGAGAACTACGGGCCCGACACGATCATCTCTGGTGCGGTGCCGCGCACGGTCACGCTGCACGCGCCGGACTGGACGTTCGACGAGGGGGAGCTCGCAGCCGCGTTCAACGACCGGACGCGCGGGATCGTGATCAACACGCCGAACAACCCGACCGGCAAAGTGTTCACCCGCGAGGAGCTCGACGTGATCGCGGGGCTCTGCCAGCGCTGGGGCGTCGTCGTGTTCACCGACGAGATCTACGAGCACATCCTGTACGACGGCGCCGTCCACGTGCCGCCCGGTGCGGTCGCAGGGCTCGAGGACCGCACCGTGACGATCAGCGCGCTGTCGAAGACGTACTCCGTGACCGGCTGGCGCGTGGGGTGGGTGGTGGCGCCGGCGCCGCTCTCCCGGGGCATCCGTTCCGTCCACGACTTCCTGACCGTCGCGGCGCCGGCGCCGCTCCAGGAGGCCGGCGAGGTGGCGCTGTCACTCCCCGAGGAGTACTACCGGCGGACCGCGGAGGAGTACCTGGAGCGGCGCGACCTCTGCATCGACACGCTCCGCGAGTCCGGGTTCAAGGTGGAGCCGCCGGCCGGCGCGTACTACGTGATGGCCGACATCAGCGGGTTCGGGTTCCCCGACGACGTCCGGTTCGCGCGCCACATGGTCGAGGACGTCGGCGTCGCGGTCGTCCCTGGTTCGTCCTTCTTCTCTCGTCCAGAAGACGGCGCGCACCTCGTCCGCTTCGCGTTCTGCAAGAAGCTCGAGACCCTGGAGGAAGCGGGCGAACGGCTCGGAGGCCTGAGGCCGAGAAGCATCGAGTAGTTCAGCCCGAAACGTGATCCGGCCGGACGCGGACGATCACGCGCTGCTCGCCGGGGTCGCGCCAGGGGTAGCGGTCGGCGCCGGTGTACTTCTTCGCGAGGAGGTCGATGTGCTCGTCCGCGCCCTCCGTCGTGACGTCGACGACCGTGCCGCGGAGGACGACCTGCTCATAGGGATCCTGGTGGTCGAAGACGCTGATCGCGACGCGTCCGTCCCGGCGGATGTTGTCGGTCTTCACGCGGCCCTCCGCCGTGTTGAAGAGCACGTCGTCCCCATCGCGGTCGATCCAGATCGTCGAGGCCTGCGGCGAGCCGTCGGGCATCAGGGTCGCGACGCTCGCGAAGTTGGGTGCGTCGATGATCCGCCGGTCGCGCTCGTTCAGCACGGCCGGAACCTTACAGGCCGCCCCAGAAGCGACCGGGGGCGAGGATGTTCGCGGGGTCGAACGCGGCCTTCAGACGTCGATGGACCTCGATGGCGGGGACCGGCGCGTCGCCGAGGCCGCCAGGCCCGCGGATCACGGGCGCGATGCCGCCGGCCTCGGCGACGCGCCTCCGGAGCGCCGTGAGTCGGTCGCCGTCATCGGGGAGCCCGATCCACGCGATCCCGACGCCGATCAGGGCTCGGAACGCGGACTCTCCCTCGAGGATCGTGTCGAGCTTCGAGGGAGGCACGCCCGCCTCGACGACCACCGGCGCGTCGATCGCCTCCGGGCCGGCCGGCGTGTCGCCGTCCAGGATCTCGGCGACCGTGGCGACGCCGGCGATCGCCCCGGTCTGCTCCTCGATCTCCTCGGGCCATCCCTCCAGCCCGATCTCCACCCGCTCGGCGGTCGCGACGATCGACGCCGGAAGTGGCACGGCCTCGAGCAGCCGTCGTTCCGTTTCCACGCCGTCCTCGACGACCACGACGCGCCGGGCGTGCGGGAGCGGACGGACCTTCACGGCGACCTGCACGATCGTGCCCAACGTCCCGAGCGAGCCGGTCGCGAGGCGGTGCACGTCGTAGCCCTGCACGCTCTTCACGGTGCGAGCGCCGCTCCGCACCAGGCGGCCGTCGCCCGTGACCAGCTCCAGCTCCACCACCGTGTCGCGGAGCGGTCCGAAGCGGAGCCGCCGCGGCGAGGACGGTGCGGCCGCGACCGTCCCGCCGACGGTGGCCTCGTCCGGCGCGTCGGCGGGCCACTCTTGACCGTCCTCCGCGAGGGCCTCGCGGAGGGCGCCGATCCGCATCCCTCCCTCCGCGACGGCGAGCATCTCGGCCCGGTCGAAGGCGACGAGCCGATCGAGACCGGCGATCGACAGCTCTCGATCGACCTCGACCCGGTTGCCCTTGGCCGCGTGCGTTCGACCCCCGATGATCGCGATCGGCGATCGTCGGGTCGACGCGTCCCGGAGCGCGGCTCGCACCCTCTCCCGCGTGGTCGGCGCGATCAGATCCACGTGCCCTCCGGGATCGGCGCGCCAGCGTCGACGACGCCCGCCGCGTCGGCGCCCGCCGCGGCGACCGCGAAGTCGCCGCAGCGGGCGCCGTCGGGCAGCACCTTCATCGGGTTCATCCGACCCGACGGGTCGAAGGCGCTCCGCACGCACGCCTGCGTCGCGAGATCGTCGGGCGTGAAGACGAGCGGCATGAAGTCGCGCTTCTCGAGACCGATCCCGTGCTCGCCCGAGAGCGACCCGCCCGCGTCGACGCAGAGTCGGACGATCTCCTCGGAGGCTCGCAGCACGCGCTCCAGCACGCCCGGTTCGCTCCGATCGAACGAGAGCAGGGGATGCAGATTGCCGTCACCCGCATGGAACACGTTCGTCACCGTGAGCTCCTCGTGCCGGCAGATCTCGTACACCCCCCCGAGGACCTCGACGAGCTTCGTGCGCGGAACGACGCAGTCATGGAGGTGGTAGTGCGGGGCGATCCGGGCGATCGCCCCGAACGCCGACTTCCGTCCCTTCCATAGGAGCCCGCGTTCCTCGGGGGTCGCGGCCTCGCGGACGGAGACGACGCCGTTGGCGCGCGCCGCCGCCTCGACCTCCCGGACCTCGGCGGCCACGGCGTGCGCGATCCCGTCCACCTCGACCAGCAACACGGCCGCGGCGTCGGTGGGGTAGCCGGCGTGCGCGAAGGACTCGACGGCGCGCACGATCCCCTGGTCCATCATCTCGAGCGCCGCCGGGACCACGCCCCTGGCGATGATCCCCGAGACCGTCGCCGCGCAGTCCTCGACGGCGTCGAACCCCATCAGCATGGTGTGGATCGCGGGCGGCTCGGGCGTGAGGCGGACGCACGCCGCCGCGACGAGCCCGAGCGTGCCCTCGGCGCCGACGACGACGCCGCGCAGGTCGTACCCGGCGGCCTCGGGCCCCTCCGCGCCGACCCGCGCGAGCGAGCCGTCGGCGAGCACGAGGTCGAGCGCGTGCACGTGCGCCGACGTGACGCCGTACGCGAGACAGTGCGGCCCGCCCGCGTTCGTCCCGACGTTCCCGCCGATCGACGACACCTGCTGGGACGACGGGTCCGGCATGTACGTGAATCCGGTGCCGTGGAGCGCCGTGCCGAGATCGAGGTTGAACAGCCCCGGTTCGACCCAGGCGAGCCGGTCCTCGGTCCGGATCTCGAGGATCCGATCCATCTTCGAGGTCACGACGACGAGCGCGTCGCCGATCGGCGTGGACGCACCGGCGAGACCGGTGCCGCTGCCGCGAGGCACGATCGCGAGGTCGTGCGCGGCGGCCGTCCGGACGCAGGCGACGAGATCGTCCGCGGAGCGGGGGAACGCCACGAGCCCGGCCGATCCCTCGACGATCGACGCGTCGCGCGCGTACAGGCGGAGCGCGAGCGGTTCGGACAGGACCTCTCCCTCGCCGAGCGCCGCCGCGAGCTCGCGCCGCGCCGCCTCCAGGTTCGCCATCGCTGGCTAGGGTAGGCCGCGGTGGCGACCACCTGGGCGGAGTTCGAGCGGGACGACCCGCAGCTCGCGGCGTTCGGGAGGGAACGGATCGACGGGCGGGTCTGCTTCCACGCGACGCTCCGGCGCGACGGATGGCCGCGTGTCCACCCGGTTGAGCCGTGGATCGCGACCGGCCTGCTCCTCGTCCGGTTCCGCGGGCACAGCCCGAAGGTGGACGAGGTGCGTTCCGACGGCCGCTACGCGCTGCACTCGCCGATGGACAACCCCGACGGCGTGGGCGGTGAGTTCCTGGTCCGTGGTTGGATGGAGCAGGTCGCGGGGACCCATCCCGCCGTCCAACGGTTCGTGCACGACGCGAGCTACGCGCTGGCGTTCTACGCGATGTCCGTCGAGGAGGCGGTCGGCACGACGTACGATGGCGACGAGCTCCAACCGGTCTACCGACGATGGCGGGCGTCGTGAGTCAGGCGACGCGGCCGGGCGATCCGTCGGTCGCGGAGTACTCGTAGCCCGAGGCGGCCCAGTCCTCCATGCCGCCCTCGACGTTCGTGGCGTCGTACCCCCGAGCCTGCAGCATCATCGACGCGAGCTCGCTCCGGTTCCCCGTCCGGCAGATCACGGCGACCGGCTTCGCGAGGTCGAGCACGTCGGTCCCGGCGCCGGCCATCACGTCGTTCAGCGGGATGTGGAGGGCGCCGACGATCCGGCCCGCGTCCCACTCGTACTGCTCCCGGCAATCGACGAGCTGCACGTCGCCGAGCGCCTCGTGGAGACCCTCCACCGTGCTGAGGTCGGCCATCGATCGATGCTAACAGCGGCCGAACGAACGCCTTCAGTCGCCGAGCGCCCGCTCGAACACCTCGTACGCGTCGCGTCCGAACAGCACGAAGCGCACCTCGTCCACGTCGGTCCCGGCCGTGCGAACGGCGTCGATCGCGACCGGGGCGGCCTCGTCCAGCGGATAGCCGTAGACGCCGGTCGAGATCGCCGGGAACGCGACGGTGGCGACCCCGAGCTCGTCGGCGACCCGGAGCGATTCGGCGTGACAGCTCGCGAGCAGTCCCGGCGCGTCGTCGACCTCCCCGTAGACCGGACCGACCGTGTGGATCACCCAGCGGGCCGGCAGCCGGCCGCCCGTCGTCGCGACCGCCCTGCCGGTCGGCAGGCCGTCGGGCCACTCGCGGGAGCGGATCTCCTTGCACTCCGCGAGGATCGTGGGCCCCCCGGCCCGGTGGATCGCGCCGTCCACGCCGCCGCCGCCCATCAGCGAGGAGTTCGCCGCGTTCACGATCGCGTCGACCGGCTGCTCCGTGATGTCGCCCTGGAGGAGGAGGATCCGGGGCATGTCGCTATCGTAGGTCGGTGATCGTCTGTCTCGCCGCGAACCCTTCCGTCGACCGCTTGTTCGAGGTCGAACGCCTGGTGAAGGGTGACATCCACAGGCCCATCGGGTTCGTGCAGGTGGCCGGCGGCAAGGGTTTGAACGTGGCCCGCGCGGCGAACGCCCTGGGCGCGGACGTGTGGGCGGTCGCGCTCCTCCGCGGTCACAACGGGCGCTGGCTCCGGGAGGCGCTCGCGTCCGAGGGCGTCGACGGCGAGTTCGTCTGGACGCACGGGGAGAGCCGGTCCTCCCTGTCCGTCGCGGACCGCGAGACGGCGGGCCTGACCGAGTTCTACGAGCACGGGCCCGTCGCGCCCGATGTCGCGTGGGTCGAGCTCACGCACGCGGTGGCGTCACGCTGGTCGCCGGGCAGCTGGCTGACGATCTCCGGTTCGCTGCCGCGGGGCGCCCCGGACGACGGGTACCGGGACCTGATCGCGGAGGCCCGCGCGGCGGGCGTCCGCGTGGCGCTCGACGCGGAGCGCGAGCGCCTGAGCGCGGCGCTCGCGGCCTCGCCGGACATCGTCAAGGTGAACGTGGCCGAGGCGGGCGAGCTCCTCGGCGTGCCGACGGCCAGGCGTGACGACTCGTTGGCCGCGGCCTCGAAGATCCGGGACATGGCCGGCGGCGACCGGCACGCGGGCATCGTGACGCGCGGCGCCGAGGGGGTGATGCTGGCCGGACCGGACGGCTCCCTGTACGAGGGCGTGCTCTACGTGCGGGGCCGGTACCCGGTCGGGAGCGGCGACGCGTTCCTCGCGGGGCTCGTGACCGCCCTCGACGGCGGCGCCGGCTGGGAGGACGCGCTCCGGCTGGCGCTCGGGGCGGGCGCGGCCAACGCCGAGCTGCCCGGCGCCGCTCGGCTCGATCCGACGCGCGCCACCGCGCTCGCCGAGCGGGCCGAGGTTCGGCTGCTCTAGGACGGTCCCTCCATGCCTCGTGTCGATCGCGTCGGGGAGTCCGACTGGGCGTCCTTCCGGGAGGTTCGCCTCCGCTCCCTCCTCGACAGCCCGGACGCGTTCGGCTCCACCTACGGGGAGGAGTCCGCGCGCGCCGAACGCTTCTGGCGGGACTGGGCGGCGGGTCGATGGCGGGGCGGCGTCGCGGCCGCCTTCGTCGGCCGCGACGGCGACGGAGCGATCGTGGGCACGGCGACCGGCGCGGCGTACGACGCCGAGCCGGGCGTCGCGCACGTGTACGCGATGTGGGTGGCGCCCGACGCCCGCGGAGCGGGCGTCGGGCGCGCGCTGCTGGACGCGGTGGAGGCGTGGGCGCGCGGCGAGGGGCACGGACGGCTCGTCCTGCAGGTCACGGAGTCGAACGACGGCGCCCGCCGCTTCTACGGGTCGGCGGGATTCGTCGACACGGGCGAACGGGGTCCGCTCCGCGAGGGCTCGGGCCTCCTGACGTGGACCCTCGCGAAGGACCTGTAACCCGGGCGGCCGGCGAGGACCCCCTCGGTACACTCCCGCGATGAGGAGACCCGTCGCCGCGGGCGTCAGGCCCGCGGTCGCCGTCCTCGGTCTGTTCGTCACCTTCGGCGTCGTCGTCGCCTCGTTCTTCCCGTTCCTCTCGATCTACTTCGCCGGCCGGGGCTTCGACGGGAGCGAGATCGGCGTGATCCTGGCCGCGATGGCGGTCGTGCGGATGATCGCGATGCCGATCTGGGGCCACGTCGCGGACTCCCGCATCGGCCGGCGCCGAGCGCTCCAGCTCGGGCTCGTCGGGATGGTCACGTTCGCGGCCGTCGCCTCCGTGCTCGACTCCTTCGTCGGAGTGGCGTTCGGCGCGGTGGGGATCGCGCTCGCGATGGCCGCGTCCGGCCCGAACATCGACGCGCTCGCCCTCGTGGAGCTCGGCGAGGAGCGGATGGCTGACTACGGGAGGGTCCGGGCCTGGGAGAGCCTGTCCTACGCGACCGCGTGCCTCCTGATCGGCCTCGTGCTGGATCTCTACGGCGTCGCCCTCGCGCTGCCGGTCTACGGCGCCGCCGCGGCGGTGACGCTCGCCTGGACCACGATCGCGGTCCGCTCCGACCGCCCGGGGCATCGACAAGACCACGGCCGGCTCGGCTCGATCGGCGCGGTGTTCCGGGCGGCGCCGCGTTTCTGGGGGTTCCTCGTTGCGACGCTCCTCGTCTGGACCGGCTTCAACGGCGCTTGGAACTTCGTGGGGTTGAAGATCCGCGACCCGCTCCTGATCGGCCTGGGCACCGCGCTCGGCGGGTTCACGGAGGTGGGGGTGATGCGGCTGGCGTCCCGTCTCCACCGGCGGGTCGGACTCCGCCGCGTGTTCGCCCTCGGCTGCTTCGTCTACGCGATCGGGTTCTTCCTGTGGGGCGTGATCGAGGATCGGACGGTCGTGTCGCTCCTGGCCGTGTTCGAGGGTGCCGGGTTCTCGCTCCTGTTCACGACGTCGATCCTCGTGGTCGGGAAACTGCTGCCGTCCTCGCTCTACTCGAGCGGCAACTCGCTCGGCGCGATGGTGGGATTCGGCATCGGACCGATCCTCGGGGCCGGGATCGGCGGCGTGGTCTACGACGAGCTCGGTCCACTCACGCTGTTCATCGGATCGGCGGTCCTCGCGGCCGCCGGGGGCGTCGCCGCGCTCGTGGCGCTCCGCACGCCCGCGCTCGACACGCCGCTCGAAGAGGCGCTCGCCGCACGGGAGGAGGTCCCGCCGGAGCCGGGTCGCCTGTAGATCGCCGGTCGCGTCTGACCTGCCGCCTTTGCAGCGGAGCGTTCCCGCGTGACACCATGGGATGCTCCGGAGCCCCAGCTGGAGGTAGGAACGATGCCTGAGGAGCAGCCAGAGAAGAAGCAGATCGCGAGCGACGGTTCGAGCGACCCGCAGGTCGCGCAGTTCGTGGACAAGGCCAAGGAGATGGCCGGCACGGTCGCGGAGAAGGCCGGTCCGGCGGTCGTGAAGGCCAAGGAGATGGCCGGCACCGTGGCCGAGAAAGCCGGTCCGGCCGTGGACAAGGCCAAGGAGAAGGCCGGGCCGGTCGTGGACAAGGCGAAGGAGATGGCGGGCACGGTCGCGGAGAAGGCGGCGCCTGCCGTGGAGAAGGCGAAGGGCTCGGCCGGAGACATCGTCGGCAAGGTCAAGGGCGCGATCGGGAGCAAGGGCGAGAACGAGAAATGAGGGGGGCTCCGATGGTCAGCGCGTACATCCTGATCCAGACCGAGGTCGGCAAGGCGGCGCAGGTCACGCAGCAGGTCCGAAGCATCGAGGGCGTCGTCGCCGTCGACCCCGTGACGGGTCCCTACGACGTGATCGCGCGCGCGGAGGCGGAGGACCTCGACGGGCTGGCGAAGGGGACCGTGATGCCGATGCAGGAGCTCGACGGGATCACGCGCACGCTCACCTGCCCCGTGATCCAACTGTGATCCGCCGGGCCCCGGGCCCGTACCCGTGACCGTCAAGATCCGTCGCGACGCCGAGATCTCCGACGTCGACGGGGGATGGTTCCGGGCGCGGTGGCACTTCTCCTTCGACACGTACCGCGATCCCGAGTACGAACGGTTCGGCACGCTGCGCGTGTTCAACGACGACCGCCTGGTGCCCGGCGCGATCTGGCCGATGCATCCGCACAAGGACATCGAGGGACTGACCTACGTGGTGGAGGGACGTTTCCGCCACGAGGACGACGTCGGCGGCGCGCCGGGGCCGCTCCCCGCGGGCTCGGTCCAGCGGATGACGCTGGGACGCGGCGCCCGGCACTCGGAGCAGAACGCGAGCGAGACCGAGCCGATGCGGTTCATCCAGATGTGGATCCTGCCGGCGGAGCCCGGCCTCGAGCCCGGCGTCGAGCAGCGGGTCTTCACCGCGGAGGAGCGAACGGACACGCTGCGGAAGGTGATCAGCGGCGACGGCGGCGACGCCGTGCTGGTCCACCAGGACGCACATGTCTTCGTCTCCCGGCTGCGGGCCGGTACGGTCGTGTCTCATCCGCTCCCGGAGGGTCGTGGGGTGTACCTCTACGTGATCGAGGGCGACGCGGACGTCGTGGGCGAGCGGATGACGACCGGCGACGCGGCCGAGATCCGGGACGAGGCGACGATCGCGATCGAAGCGAACACGATCACCGAGCTGATCCTCGTCGACGTGTCGCTCGCCGACTGACGCTCAGCGGATCGGATCCTCCTCGGCGCTCACCGGGAACGGGAGCGCGATCGGGTCGTACGAGGGGGAACGGCCTTCCTCGTCGAAGCGATCCATCGTCCAGCCGCTCGCATCGGTGACGTCCGTCGCGCCCGTGAGGGCGAGATCCGTTCCGATCCGCGCGACGCCGGGTCCCCACATCATCCCGTGGCCCACTGCGGTGGCCACGGTCATCCCGTCGATCACGTCGCCGGTGCGATCGCGAACGGGTCCCACGACCGGCAGATGGTCGGGGCAGTACTCGATCGTGGCGGCCCACGCCTTGCGGATCCCGAGGTCCTTCGCGACCGGCACGTACCGGTGCACCCGCTCCTCCATCTCGTGGAGGTAGGGCCAGTCGACCTCGCGCGCCAGTCCGGGAGCCTCGCCGGGGTTCGACATCCCGAACAAGAGTCCACCTTCCTCGAGCCGCCAGTAGAGCCCGATCGCGTTCTCGAAGACCATGGGCTGGCGCTCGACGTCGAACGCCTCGTGCGGCTCGGTGACCGCGACCTGGTGACGCACGGCGCCCACGAAGAAGCGCGAGTCCACGAGCGCTCCGACCTGCCGGAGCGTCGGGCCGCCCGTGAGCAGGACCCGCCCGGTCGCGATCGTGCCGTCGGGGGTCCGGACGCCGAGGACGTCCCCCGTCGATGAACGCTCGATCCCGAGGAACGGCGTCCGCTCGCGGAGCTGGACGCCGGCCCGCTGCATCGCGAGCGAGTACGCCCGCACGTTCCGCGGCGGGTCGACGCACCCGTCCCCAGGCGCGAACGTCCCGCCGCGGAACGTCGTGGGGTCGAGCGTCGGGTTCAGGCGCGCGGCCTCGGCCGCGTCGACCCAGCGGACGTCGGTGAGCCCGGCCGCGCGCTGCATCTCCACGCGAGCGATCGCATCGGCCTCCTGGTGCTCGTCGGTCGCGAGGATCAGGTAGCCGAGCTCGCGGAATCCGCTGTCCGTCCCGTAGCGCTCGTGCTGGGACCGATAGAAGGCGATCGACCACATCCCGAGCTGTACGGTCTCCCGCGTCCCGCCCTGCGCGCGGACGATGCCAGCCGCGCGCGAGGACGCGCCCTGACCGGCCTCGCCCCGCTCGAGGACCACGACGCGTTCCGCGCCGTGCTCCCGAGCGAACACCGACGCCCAGCCGCCGATCGTGCCCGCGCCGACGATCACGAGGTCGGCCGTGTCCCGGTTCGGCATCCTCCATCCTCCCGCGGAGGGCGAAGTCTAGGCGATGCGTACAGTTGCTCCGATGCAGCCGGCCCCGGACGCCGCCCGGTCCCGCGACACGCCCGTCCCGCCCCCGCCCGCCGACCGCCGGACGCTCGTCGAGGAGGTCCTCGTCGTGCTCTGGCTCTCGGTCCTGTCCCGGGTCGCGGGCGCGATCCTCTCGCTGCTCGAGGCTCCGCTCGCGGGGGTGGTCGTGGCCGCCGCCGACCAATCCAACGCGTTCGCCCGGCAGGTGCTCGGCGTCGCGGTCGGCCTCGCCCCCGTGTTCCTCGTCCTGCATCTGGTTCGGCGCAGCGGCGAGGGCCTGGCGGGGATCGGCCTGCGACCCGATCACTCCTCGGCCGACGCCGCCCGCAGCGCCGTCCTGTTCGTGCTCGTGGGGCTCGCCGGCATCGGGGTCTACCTGGCGGCCGTCGAGCTCGGCGTCAATCGCTGCGTCGTTCCCGTCCCGCCCCTGGGGCACTGGTGGACGATCCCCGCGCTGGTCCTGAGCGCGGTCGAGGCCGCGCTCGTCGAGGAGGTGATCGTCCTCGGCTACCTGATCACCAGGTTGCAGCAGCTCTCGTGGTCACCGGCGTTCGCCGTAGGGGCGAGCGCGCTGCTCCGCGGCTCGTACCACCTGTACCAGGGATGGGGTGGCTTCCTGGGCAACCTCGGGATGGGCCTGGTCTTCGGCGTGCTGTTCCTCCGGTGGGGCAGACGGACGTGGCCCTTCGTCGTGGCGCACGCCCTGCTGGACATCGGCGCGGGGGTGGGCTTCCTCCTGTTCCGAGATTCGTTGCCCTGCTTCTGACCTCCGGATCGGAGCGACGGTCCCGCGACCGATGCGGTATGATGAGACCTCCGATATCGGAACGAAGACCGATCCCCCGGCCCGCGCGCCGGGGTTTCGTGTTTCCGGGCCCATCGGCCGACCCGAGTTCAGTTCCAGCCCGGGAACCAGACGATCAGCTTCTGGTGCGCGTCGGAGATCTCCATCCAGGTCAGCACCGGCCAGAACCAGAAGAACAGGCCGGCGGCCGCGATCACGACGGTCCACGCGATGGGCCGGTACGGGTGCCAGACGGACACGGCGGGCCGCCCGGTCTCGGGGTCCGTGGCGACCGCCCCGCTCGGCTCGCGGACAACGAGCCTCGCGTCCGCGAGATCCCGGATCAGGTAGACGAGCCCGAGCACCAGGAACGGCACGAACGGCGCCACGTAGAAGAAGAACTGCGGGCGCGCGGCGAGCACCCACGGCACGTACTGGACGAGCACGGCCATCAGGAAGAAGCCCGGGACCCAGTCCCGCTTCCGCCACCACGCGAATGCGAGGTACGGGAGCGCCCAGACGCTCCCCCAGAAAACGATCGGGTTCCCGATGGCCAGGAGCTGGCGGATCGAGGTGCCGGCGTCCTGCCACGTGATGGGGACCGGCCTCGTCATCACGAGCCACGTCCACGGTCGCGAGTATGCGTAGTGGGTGGGCGTGAGCGCACCCGTTTGCGGGTCCTCGGCGAGCGTCCGGAGCTCGAAAAGGTGGTACTTCGCGATGCGGAGCTGCTGATCGATGAGCTCGCCCACCCGCCAGCCGAAGTGGTGGAGCCAGGGGAGGTACGTGATCACGTACACCGCGACCGGGATCAGGACGAACGCCACGACGAGAGCGAAGCCCTCCTGGGCGAGTGCCCGCCGGAAGGCCCGGCCGCGCGTCGACCCGGCGCGCGCACGTCGCGTCGTCTCCCACATCAGCGAGATCACGATCGCCGCGAGGAGCCCCAGACCGCCCGACCATTTCACCGATACCGCCGCGCCGAACGCGACCCCCGCCGCGACGCGCCAGGGCCGCCAGAGGGGAGAGGGCACGACGACGCGATCGTCGGGGACCGGCGGTCCCGCGCGGGTCCGCTGGTCGATCCATCGTCGATCCAGGACGAGGCACAGGAACCCGGCCACGGTCCAGAGCTGCAGGTGGGCGTCGAGGAGCGCGAGTCGGGAGAGCACCACGCTGAGGTGCTCGAGCGCGAGCAGGAGTCCCGCGACGAACGTCCAGATCGGGCGGCCGAACAGGAGTTGGGCCATGAGCGCGACCCCGGTGACGGCGAGGGTCCCCGCCACCGCCGATCCGACCCTCCAACCGAACGGATCCATCCCGAACCCCTTGATCCCAAGCGCGATCTGCCATTTCCCGAGCGGCGGATGGACGAAGGAGCCGACGTCCCACTCCTGCTCGCGGAACGCGCGTTCGTTCGGGGACTCGATCCGGCAGGTGGGGTCCGAGCCGCCGACGAGGATGCACGCGGCCTTCGCGTAGTAGTTCTCGTCGAAGGCCATCGACGGCGGGCTGGAGAGTCCCCACACGCGGACGATCGCGGCGATCGCCGTCACGGCGAGGATCGCGACCCACCCGCGGTTCAGGCGTCGGACGAGGCCGTCGTCCCGTCGCGGGGTCGCCGCGGCCCGCGATCCCGGGGCGGCCCGCTCCGCGGCCCTCATCGCCGATCCTCCACGCGGATCACGAACTGCAGACCCTGGAAGTCGTCGGTGATCGACGCGCTCTTGTTGTCGACGAGCCCGCCGTCCAGCCCGACCCGCTGGACGATCGAGAAGTCGAGATCGGTCGCGACGCCGGACGCCTTCTTCGGCCAGGCCACCCACAGACGACCGGCCGGCGCGAGCCCGCGGGCGAGTGCATCGAACCGTCGACGGAGGTCGCGGACGCGGGTGACGAACAGGACGACCACGTCGAGCGAGCGGCCGGCACGCCCGAGGCGGCGGACGCCGGCCGGGAGGGGACCCAGCGTGGCCTCGAACGCGTCGGGCGCACCGGCCACGAACAGCCGGGCGCCCTCGCGGATCCCGAGCTTCTGCGCGAGGGGCGTCGAGGAATAGTCGCGGTGCGGTTCCCCCATCCGGCCAATGGTAGGCGCGGACGAACGTGGGACCATCGCGGCGTGGCCGGGACCCTGCACCTCGTGGGCACGCCGATCGGGAACCTCGGCGACCTCTCGGAGCGCGCCCGCGAGACGCTCGCGTCCGTGGCGACGGTGGCGGCCGAGGACACGCGCCGGACCGGGCGGCTCCTCCGCGGCCTCGGCATCCACACGCCGCTGGTGTCGATGTTCGAAGGCAACGAGGACGAACGCGCCGTTCGGATCGTCGAGCGGCTCGAGGCCGGCGACGACGTGGCGGTGGTCACCGACGGCGGGATGCCGAGCATCTCGGACCCCGGCTACCGGGTGGTTCGCCTCGCGATCGATCGCGGCATCGACGTCCGCGTGGTACCGGGCCCCTCGGCCGCGCTCGCCGCCCTCGTCGTTTCGGGGTTGCCGACCGACCGGGTCGCGTTCGAGGGCTTCCTCCCGCGCCGTCGCGGCGATCGGACCCGACGCCTCGAGGCGATCCGCCACGACCCCCGGACCGTCGTCCTCTTCGAATCGCCGCGTCGCATCCACGCGCTGCTGCACGAGATCGTCACGATCCTGGGGGATCGACGTCTCGCGGTGTGCCGGGAGCTGACGAAGCTCCACGAGGAGGTCCTGCGCGGGCGGGCCGCGGAGGTCCTCGCGGCCCTGGCGGTCCGCGAGCTGAAGGGCGAGGTCGTCGTCGTGGTGGAGGGCGACCGCGACGGCGAACCGGCGGACGTGGCGGCGCTCCTGGACGAGGTGCGCGGGCTCGTGGGTAAGGGGCTGCGCACCCGCGACGCCGCACGCGCCGTGGCGTCCCGACACGGCGCGAGCGCCAACGACCTCTATCGCGCGGCGACCGAGGATGACCGACCTTCCTGATCCGCCCGCTGTTGCACCTTCCGTACACTCCTGCCATGTCCCAGGTGCCGCCGCCGGAGCGCCGAGACTCGGTGCCGTCGCCCCAGCCGGCCGAGCGCCGGTCAGGCTCCGCGTTGTTCGTCGTGTTCGTCGTGACCTGCGTGCTCGCGGGCGCGCTCGGCGCGCTCGCGGTGTCGTCGCTCCTGGAGGAGCCCAGGCAGCTGGCGGCACCGCCGCCCGGCCCCACGGCCGCCCCCTCGGCGACGGCGTCTCCTTCGGAGACGCCGTCGCCAACCCCGAGCCCCCGTCCGAAGGTGGACGGCGCCTTCCGCTTCCTCGGGAGGATCGCGGGAGCCCCCGTGCGGTGGAACCCCTGCCAGACGATCACGTACGCGGTCAACACCGGGGGCGCGTCGCCGCCGGTGATCCCGGACCTCCGAGCGGCCCTGCGCCGCGTCACCGACGCGACGGGCATCCCGTTCCGGCCGGTCGGTCGGACGGGAGAGTCGTTCTTCCGCGCCTACGAGCGGATGCGCTTCCGCGGGGTGGCGAGATCCGAGCTGCTGGTGATCTGGGTCGACCACGAGCGGTACGAGCGCATCCTCCGACAGGTAGGCGACCGGCGGCCGTCGATCGCGTTCGCCAAGACGATGGCCGGGATCTCCTCGGACCGGGATCAGTACTTCGGCGGGATCATCGTGATCGACGAGGACGCGACGGCGACCCGCGGCTTCAACTACCGCTACACGCACGGCTCGGTCCTGTTGCACGAGCTCGGGCACATCATGGGTCTCGACCACGTGCGGGACCCGGATCAGCTGATGTACTCGGGGCGGCACCCGGACTTCAGCCTCCGGGACTACGGCCCGGGAGACCTCGAGGGACTGCGCCGGCTCGGGACGGACGCCGGCTGCCTGGACTGAGGCGTCCAGCTCGTACGATGGCCGTCATGGGCCGGGACGTCTTCTACATCACGACGCCGATCTACTACCCGAACGACGTGCCACACATCGGACACGCCTACGACGCGGTCGCCGCCGACGTGATCGCCCGGCACCATCGGCTCCGGGGCGAGGAGGTCTTCCACCTCACCGGCACCGACGAGCACGGGCTGAACCTCCAGCGGAAGGCCACCGCCGCGGGCGTGGATCCGCAGCGCTGGGTGGACGAGATGGAGCCGAAGTGGCGCGAGGTCTGGGCTCGCCTCGACATCGCCTACGACGACTACATCAGGACCACGGAGCGACGGCACCGCGATGCGGTCGTCAAGTTACTTGACCAAGTGCATGACAACGGACGTGAGGACATCTACCTCGACACGTACGAGGGGCTGTACTGCGTCTCGTGCGAGCTCTATTACACGGAGGGCGACCTCCTCGATGGCCGCCTGTGCCCGATCCACGAGCGCCCCGTCGAGCTGATGAAGGAGGACAACTACTTCTTCCGGCTTTCAGCGTACGGGGACCGGCTGCTGGAGCACTACGAGCGCGATCCGTCGGCCGTGGAGCCGGAGACACGGCGGAACGAAGTGCTGTCGCTGATCCGCGGCGGCCTCCAGGACTTCTCGATCAGCCGGACGAACTTCGATTGGGGTATCCCGCTCCCATGGGACCCGGATCACGTCACCTACGTCTGGTTCGACGCGCTCGCGAACTACATCACGGCCGCCGGCTACGGCGCCGACGAGGGGCGGTTCGCGAGGCTCTGGCCGGCGAACGTCCACATGATCGGCAAGGACATCCTCCGCCAGCACGCGATCTACTGGCCGGCGATGCTGATGGCCGCCGGGATCGAGCCTCCGACACAGGTCTGGGCCCATGGCTATCTCACCGTGGGTGGGAAGAAGATGTCGAAGACGAACCTCACTGGGATCCATCCCTTCGAACTCGTCGACCGGTTCGGCGTGGACTCCTATCGGTGGTACTTCCTCCGCGAGGTCCAGTTCGGGCAGGACGGATCGTTCTCTCTCGAGTCGATGGTCGACCGGCACAACGCCGAGCTCGCGAACGGGATCGGCAACCTCGCATCCCGCGTCCTCGCGATGCTCGCCTCCTACTTCGAGGGCGAGGTGCCCGACCCGACGGTCGCGGGTGCCGAGGCCGATCTGCCGCAGGTGGTCGCCGAGGCGACCCGTCGCTACGACGACGAGATGATCTCGGTCCGACCGACGGCCGCCCTCGCAGCCGTCTACGACGTGGTCGTCCGCGCCAACCGGTACATGGTCGAGCGGTCCCCGTGGACGCTCGCGAAGGATCCGTCCCGTCGAGACGAGCTCGGCTCGATCCTCTACGCCTCGGTCGAGACCCTCCGAGCCCTCACGATCCTGATGTCCTGCGTGATGCCGGGAGCCGCGGAGCGTCTGTGGGCGCAGCTCGGGATCGACGAGGGATTCGCCGAGCAGCGGCTCGCCCACGCGGCGGCGTGGGGGCGGATCCGCCCGGGGGCCAGGACCCACAAGGGGCAGGCGCTGTTCCCGAGGGTCGATGCGGAGCTCGATCCGCAGGACTGACGCCGCCCGGCGCCACCCACGCCACGGGGGATGTTTCACGTGAATCTCCTCGGATGCACCGGAAGTTGAGACCGCCTATCATCGCGCGCCGATGGGCCGACCGAACCCTGAACTCCCGGTGCAGACGGGCACGGTGGACACCCACTGCCACCTGTTCCTGGTCGACCGGGAACCTTCACTCGTGGTCGAGGCAGCGAGGGATGCGGGCGTGGATCGGGTGATCTGCGTGGGGATCGACCCCACGACCTCGGCTCGATCGCTGGAGCTGGCCGATTCGATCGCCGGTGTGTTCGCCACCGCGGGGATGCACCCGCACGACGCAGAGCTCTTCGACGCGGAGGCCGGGGCCCGGATCGAGGAGCTCCTGCACGACCCGCGCGTGGTCGCCGTGGGGGAGTGCGGCCTCGACTTCTTCCGCATGCGATCGCACGCCGAGGACCAGCTCCGCGTGTTGAAGGTGCACATCGCCCTGTCCAACGAGTCCGGCAAGCCTCTCGTGGTCCACGTCCGCGACGCCTGGCCCGAGGTCCTTCGAGCCCTGGATGAGGGTTCGGCCGAGCGGGTGGTGATCCATTGCTTCAGCGGCGACGCGGCGATCGCGCGCGAGTGCGCGGAGCGCGGGTACTGGACGAGCTTCGCGGGCAACGTGACGTATCCGAAGAACGAGCACCTGCGCCAGGCCGCGCGCGCGATCGGTCTCGACCGGATCCTGGTCGAGACCGACTCGCCGTTCCTCGCGCCCCAGCGGCTCCGTGGATCCGACAACGAGCCGGCGAACGTGTCCCTCACGATCGCGGAGGTCGCTCGCGTGCGTGACGAGCGCGTCGATGCGGTCGCGGAGGCCACGTCACGCAACGCGGACGCGGCGTTCCCGGGCATCTCGTAGCCCGAACGCGCGTTCGGTGCTCAAGGTTGCATCGAGAGTTGAGGGTTTGCTAGCGTGCGTTATCCACAACACGTACGAGGGATGGCGCCTGCGCCGGACCTCGGGGAGTCGGGCGATGAGTGACGGACGGATCGCGGGCGCCGGGACCAGGTCGGTCCCGCCCGTGGCGTCGTCCGGAGGGCCCCGCTCCGCTGATGTGGGGGTCTGGATGGTGGACGGAGCGGAGGGGCCGGGTCGGAAGCGCACGGCCTCCTCCGCCGAGACCTCGGTCTCCGCCGGAAGGGTCGGGACTTCCCCGGCCGCGTCCGTGCGGGTTCTCGCGTTCGGGGAAGGTGCGCGAGGGCTCGACGTACGCGGATCCGGTCGGGGAGCTCCTCTCGGCCATGGGGATCGTGCCCGTCGCTGACGGCGTCCCGAAACCATCCAGCGCCCCCCTTCACGTACCGGTCCCGGGCCGAAGCCCGGGACCGTTCGTGTTCCGGCTTCACGCGTCGCGTCCGGCGCGTGGCTACGCTCGGCGACGTGGATCGGACTTTCGGAGCCGGCGAGCTGCGAGCGCTCGCGACGCGGCACGGGATCCGGCCGAAGCGGTCGCTCGGGCAGCACTTCCTGGTCGATCCGAACCTCGCTCGCGCGATCGCGGCCGACGTCGCGGTCGGACCCGGCGACCGCGTGGTGGAGATCGGCGCGGGGCTCGGCTCGCTCACGCGAGCGCTCGCCGAGACCGGCGCCGACGTCCTGGCGATCGAGGTCGACGCCGCCCTGCTCCCGCCGCTCCGAGAGTCGCTGGGCGGCCTCGGTCGCCTCCGCGTGCTGCACGCGGACGCGACCGACCGAGCGTGGCACCGGGAGCTCGAGGGCGAGGGGTGGGTGCTCGCGGCGAACCTCCCGTACAACGTCGGGACCGATCTCGTCCTCGAGGTCCTCGAGGACGTCGCGGCGGTGCGGCGTCTCGTGGTGATGGTGCAGCGCGAAGTGGGCGACCGGCTACTGGCCGGCCCGGGGGACGCGGGCTACGGACCAGCCAGCCTGCGCGTGGCGCTCCGAGCCACGGGCGCCGTGATCCGGCGCGTCCCCCCGGAGGTCTTCTGGCCTCGACCGACGGTCGAGTCGGTCGTGGTCCGGCTCGAGCGCCGGGCCCGGTCTCCCGTCGCGGTGGACGAGGCCCGGCTCCGGGAGGTGGTCGACGCCGGGTTCGCCGAGCGGCGGAAGACGATGCGCAACGCCCTCCGTCGCCTCGGCGCCGACGATGCCGACGCCGTCCTGGGCGCCGCCGGTGTCGAGCCCGCCGCGCGGGCCGAGTCGCTCGCGCTCGAGGACTTCGCCCGGATCGCCGCCGAGCTCGCTCGATCGCTGCCGGCCCGGGCTCCGTCGAGCGGGCAGGCACCGTGAGCGGGCTGCGGATGCCCGCCCATGCCAAGCTCAACGTCTTCCTTCGCGTCCTCGGTGCCCGCGACGACGGCTACCACGACGTCGAGACCCTGATCCTCCCGATCTCGCTCGCCGACGACGTCGCGGTGGAGCCCGCGGACGACCTCACCGCGGCGGTCGAGGGCGCTGCGGCCGGCGTGCCGGAGGGGGAGGCGAACCTCGCGCTCCGTGCCGCCCGCGCGCTGGCCGCCGCGGCCGGCGGCGACCACGGGGCGCGGATCACGATCACGAAGCGGATCCCCGTTGCCGCCGGACTGGGCGGCGGATCCGCCGACGCCGCCGCGACGCTCCTCCTGCTCGACGAGCTGTGGTCGCTGGGCGCCGGACGCGACGGGCTCGCGCCGATCGCGCTCGGGGTCGGGTCCGACGTACCGGCGCTGCTGCGAGGAGAGCCGGCCTACGTCCGCGGGCGCGGAGAGGTAGTCGAGCCGGTGCTCGCCCAGGCCACGAGCTGGGTCGTGGCGCCGCTCGCCTTCGAGGTCACGTCCGCGGACGCGTACGCGTGGTGGGACGAGCGGCCGGCGACGGGCCCCGATCCCGGAGCCCTGATCGCCGCGGCCGAGGCCGGGAACGACGACCTCCTCGGAAGCGGCCTGTTCAACGACCTCCAGGGACCGGTCGGCGCCCGGCATCCCGACGTCGAGCGGACGATCGCGACGGCCCTCGAGGCCGGGGCGCGCGGCGCGGTGATGAGCGGTTCGGGCCCGACGGTCGTCGCGCTGTGCTCCTTCGCCACGGCCCAGACCGTTGCCGACGCCCTGCCCGGTTGGTCGGTCGTCGTCGGTGCGCCTCCCGCGGTCGTCTCGCCTGCGAGAATCGACACCGATCCGTCCGGGGTCGTCTAACGGCAAGACACGGGCCTTTGGAGCCTGGTATGGAGGTTCGACTCCTCCCCCCGGAACCCGCCATCCGACGGACGCCGCGCGTCCCGCCCGTATGGGACGATGGCCCCGGCCTTCCCCGAACGCGGTACGACCGATCCCGAGGACCGACGTGGGTGACCGACGACCCAAGCGCACCGCCCGTTCGCTCGCGGCCGTGGTGCTGGCCGCCGGAAAGGGTGAACGACTGCGATCGAGCACGCCGAAGGTGCTGCATGCGGTCTGCGGGCGTCCTCTGCTGTGGCACGCGCTCCAGGTCGTGCGGGCGGCGAAGCCCGCGCGGATCGTCGTCGTCGTCGGCCACGGCGCGGACGACGTGCGAGACGCGGTCGGCGCCTGGGACATCTCGCCCGCCCCCGTGTTCGTGGAGCAGACGGAGCAGCTCGGGACGGGCGACGCCGTTCGCCGGGCCGAGGAGGCGGTCGGGCGAGCTGACGACGTCCTGGTCGCGAACGGCGACTTCGATCCGATCACGCCGGCCGACGTCCGCAGGATCCTCGCCTCGCATCGCCGGACCGGCGCCGCCGTCACGCTCGGCTCCACCGTGCTCGACCGTCCGGGCGGGTACGGACGGGTCGTTCGCGACGGGGCCCGTGTGACCGACGTGATCGAGGGCCGGGACGCATCCACGGCGATCCGCCGGATCCACGAGGTGGCGACGAACTGGATCGCGTTCCGGCGGGACCTCCTGTTCGCGACGCTCCCGCTCCTCGACCGCGACAATCGGCAGGGCGAGTACTACCTGAACCGCGCGATCTCGATCCTGCTGGAGAAGGGCGAGCGGGTCGACGGGGTCGCCTGCGACACGGGCGGGATCCTCGGCGCGAACACCCGGGCGGGCCTGGCATCCCTTGAGGCGCTGCTCCGCCGGCGCGTGAACGAGGATCACATGCGCGCCGGCGTCCGGCTCGCAGACCCGGACGCGACCTACATCGACGTCGATGTCGCGATCGGCCGAGACAGCGTGATCGCGCCCAACACGTTCCTCGAGGCCGACACGAGGATCGGCCGCGGGTGCACGATCGGTCCGACGACGAGGATCAGCGGCTCGAAGGTCGGCGACGGCTCCGTGGTCTCGTTCTCGGTCCTGGAGGACGCGCGGGTCGGGCGGAAGTGCGAGGTCGGCCCGTTCGCGCGGCTCCGCCCCGGCACGGTCCTCGAGGACGGCGCGCAGGTCGGTAACTACGTCGAGGTGAAGGCCTCCCGGATCGGGAGGGGCTCGAAGGCGAAGCACCTCGCGTACGTGGGCGACGCAGAGCTCGGGGTCGGCGTGAACATCGGCGCGGGCACGGTCTTCGTGAACTACGACGGCTACGAGAAACATCGCACCTCGATCGGCGACGGGGCCCGGATCGGGTCGGATACGATGCTGGTTGCGCCGCTGAAGGTCGGCAAGGGCGGCGTGACGGGGGCCGGCTCGGTGGTCACGAAGGACGTTCCGGCGGGCGCGCTCGCGGTCGAGCGGTCCGAGCAGAAGAACGTGAAGGACTACCGGAAGCGGGCCGACGCGAAGCGGCGGTCGACGGGGAAGCGCTAGGGGGCGTCGTGGAGATCATCACGAAGAAGCGGATGATGCTGTTCTCCGGCACGATCCATCCCGCGCTGGCGAACGAGATCGCGGACTGCCTCGGGATCCCGGTCAGTCGTTCCGAGCTGCGGCGGTTCGCCTCGGGAGAGATCTACTTCCGATCCGAGGAGAGCGTCCGTGGCGCCGACGTGTTCGTGATCCAATCGCACTACGAGCCCGTCAACGAAGCGCTGATGGAGCAGCTGATCATGATCGACGCGATGAAACGGGCGTCGGCCAAACGGATCACGGCCGTGGTGCCCTACTACGGCTACTCGCGCCAGGACCACAAGGCGCTGTCCCGCGAACCGATCAGCGCGAAGCTCGTCGCGGACCTGCTCTCGACGGCCGGCACCGACCGGGTGATCTCGGTCGACCTGCACTCCGGTCAGATCCAGGGGTACTTCGACTTCCCATTCGATCACCTGACGGCGTTGCCGATCCTGTCCTCCTACTTCCAGACCGACCTCGGCCTGACCGGCGACGACCTCGTCGTCGTGGCACCGGACGCCGGCCGGATCAAGACGTCGGAGAAGCTCCGCGAGTATCTCCACGCGGACCTCGCGTTCCTGTACAAGCGGCGGTCGCGGAAGGAGGCTCACAAGATCGAGGAGATGGCGGTCGTCGGCGAAGTCGACGGTCGTCCCTGCGTGATCGTCGACGACATGATCGACACGGCCGCCACGATCTCGAAGGGCGCGCAGGTCCTCGCGGAGATGGGCGCCGGTCCGATCTACGTCGGCGCCACGCACGGGCTGTTCAGCGGCAAGGCGCGACAGCTCCTCGAGGAGGCTCCGGTCGAACAGGTCGTGGTGACCAACACCCTCCCGATGACCGAGGAGCGGTCGTTCGCCAAGCTGAAGGTCCTGTCGATCGCGCCGCTGATCGCGAACGGGCTGCGCGCCGTGTTCGAGGACGCGTCGGTCTCTGAGATCTTCGGCGGCGACAACCAGGTCTAGGTGGGCGGCGGGATCTCGCAGGCCGGCATCCGGTAGAGGAGATCACCATCTTCGAAGTCGAGGAGGCGAGCGGTCGGGCCGCACAGGTCTTGCAGATGTCCCGCCAGCCCGAGGATGAACGAAGTACCAGGGAACTCCGGGTCGACCTCGTCACCGATCGGGAACTCGTCGAAGAATCCGGTTCCCTCGAACGCATAGGCGTCGAAGCGATCGGGGGCGGCCCCCCAGACGATCAGGCTGCGCTCCCCGCTGGGGAGGTACGTCGTCTCCGCCCAGAGCGCCGGTGATGCGGACAGATCGACGGAGGTGCACCGGCGGAGGTCGAGTTCGCGAACCTCGAAGCAGACGTCCGGCCCCTGCTGGCTGACCGCCATCGAGAGCGGTCCGGCCTCCGCGACGCTCGGGCCCGCGGCGGGGGACGTCCCCCAGGCCACCCCCTCCTCCGTCAGCACGAAGCCACTCCGGTCGAGGTAAGCGATCGTGCCCTCGCCCCGAGGCGGGAGCGCGATGACACAGACGCTCCGGTCGTTCCAGCCGCGCGGTCCCGCGCTGCAACCCCCTTCGACGAGGTCCTCGGAGGTGCTGCTCGTGAACCGGATGCCGACGACTTCCGGTGGTGCCGTTCCCGCCATGAGATGCACGTCCCCCCAGTTCGAGCCGTGCAGGAACGGCGGGGGGCCTTCCAGGCTCCCGTCGGTGGGGCAGAGGGTCTCGCCGCTCCCGTCCATCGTGATCTCGATGCAGGCGTTCATCCGCTCGAACGATCCGGTGAACCGGACGCTCCATCTGCTCCTGCCGACCGAGCCGGAAAGGTCGACCAGCTTGCTTCTCGTTGCCGCGGGTGAGGTATCCACCGAGCCGGTCCCGTCGATCACCACTTCGCCCGCGGTCCCGCCGGCGCCTTCGATGAAGAACACGTCCAGAGCCGAAGCGAGCGACCCCGGCATCGGAAGGATCGTCGCATGGATCGCGTCGCCACCGTCGATGGGCTGGAGAGCGACCATCGATCGAAGTGGGACGGTCCCGAAGATGACGTCGGACGTCTCGGTCGGATCGGTCGTCGAGGCGCAGCACCACTCCTCGGGTCCGAGGGCGAGCCGAACGGTCCGACCCTCGATGAGGCTCACCTCGATCTCCTGACCCGGCCGGCGGATCTCGAGACGCCATGCGTCCCCATCGTCCATGGTCCCGCCGGCCACCACGTAGCCAGGGGTCACGGACTGGGGCCTGGCCGGCGTCCAGTCCGGGATCGCCGACATCCGCTCGTACGCGGTCTCGACCGCTGCTCGATCCTCACCGCTCACATCGGAGCCCAGCCCGATCCACGCGAAGAACGGCTCGCCGTTGACGGTGAAACGCGCGTAACGCCCGGGACCGCACGGGCCGTCACCCTCGGGGGGGAGTCCGACACCGGGAGGGAACGGCGGGATCGACGGGTCCGCGATCCCGGCGATCGCGCGTTCGGCATCGAGCGCGACGTAGAGTGCCGCCTCGGCGCTCCGGAGCCCGTCCCGACACGCGTTCGCTTCGAGGCCGAGGTCGACGTTCGACAGCTGGATCATCGGCAGTCCATGGGGGACTGGCAACACCGTCGAGGTCTCCTCGCCGGGCGTGTCCTCACACGCCACCGGACTCTCGCCCGGCGCGGCGATGCACGCTTCGCTCGTTCCGGAATTCCCCTCGACCGCGATCCGCATCGAGAGCGGCCAGGCGTTCACGAGGTACCAGTCCGAAGGACCGGTGACCGTGAACGCCTCGATCGTCGCGGTTCGCTCGAAGACCTCGTAGTCGCCGGTGGGCAGCGGCTCCGGGCCGTCGGCCAGGAGCCGCTGCAGTCCGGCAACGGAGCCCACGACGACGAGGGCCACGACGGCGGCGGACCCGACCACCGCACCGAGCTGGCGGCGGCGGCCGCGCCGCAGGACCTGCGGCGGTGCGGCCGCCGGCGTGGTCGGCTCCGCGAGAGGCGCCTCGCCGGCCTTGTCGCGGAACAGCTCGCGGAGCTCCTGTTCGATATGCGTGGTCATGCGTCCTCGCTCTCGATCCCTTCGCGCAGCGCCGTCGTGGCCCGCGCGGTCAGCGACTTCACCGCGGCGACCGAGCACCGCATCGCGTCGGCCGTCTCTCGTTCCGACAGGTCCTCGTAGTAGCGGAGGACCAGCACCGCGCGCTGCCGTGGCGGCAGCGTCCGGAGGCGGCGCCACAGATCCTCGCGGGTCGCGACGTCCGGCATCGTCCCGGAGCCCCCGCGCTCGACGCGCGCGGCCTCCTTCGCCAGGAACTCGCGTTCCACGCGGACCCGTCGGAGCCGCGACGTGTGCAGGTTCACGATCGTCCGCCGCAGGTAGGCGTCGAACGCCTCGTGGGCCCGCAGATGCCCGAACCGCCCGACGCAGCGCACGAACGCGTCGTGCACGAGGTCCTCGGCGAGCCCCCGGTCGCCGGTCAGGAGGAACGCGAGCCGGTTGGCCACCGGCACGTGCCGCACGTAGAGCTCGGCGAGCTGCCCGGTCGGCTCGGCCACCGCGATCCCCCCGTCGACGAGCGTTCGCGTCATGCCTCAGAGACGCTCGAGGCCCTCGGAAGGTAGCGCCGGATCGAGATACGGGCGATCACCGGCGTTCCCACTGGTACGATGGGCCATCCGGACCACCCCCGAGAAAGGGCCTCTGACCTGCCATGGAAGCGACACTCCAGGCCGAACCCCGGACCGAGACCGGCAAGGGCGCCGCGCATCGCTTGCGCGCGGCCGGTCGGATCCCCGCGATCCTGTACGGGGCCGGCGTCGACGCGACGCCGATCCAGGTCAACTCGCTCGACCTGTTGCACCTCATGCACGCCACCGGTGGCGGGAGCGTCCTGGTTGACCTGAAGCTCGACGGGCAGGAGTACCTCACGATCGCCCGTGAGATCCAGCGCGACCTGATCCACAACCGGTTCATCCACGTCGACTTCATGGCCGTGAACCGCGACGAGAAGATCACCGTGAACGTCGAGCTTCACGAGATCGGCGAGTCGGTGGGCGTGCACTCCGGCGGCGTCATCGAGCACCACCTGCGCGAGGTGGAGCTCGAGTGCCTCCCCGTCGACGTGCCCGAGCGGATCGAGTTCGACATCACGAACCTGACCATCGGCGATTCGATCCGGGTGGGCGATCTGACCGCGCCTCCCGGCGTCACGTTCCTCACCGAGGCCGACGTCATGGTGCTCGCCGTCGTCGAGCCCGCGGTGATGGACACCGAGCTCGACCTGGCGGTCGCGGGCGAGGAGGCGCCGGAGGAGGCCGTCGAGGCCGAGGCCGAGGCCCCCGAGGGCGAGGTCCCCGAGGGCGAGGAAGGCGAGGGCCCGGAGGGCGAGGGCGGCGAGGCCGAGGCCGCCGAGGGCGAGGGCGGCGAAGCGGCCTCCGCCGAGGGGGACGGCGAGAGCTAGCCGATGGCCTGGCTGGTCGCCGGCCTCGGGAACCCCGACGAGCGCTACGCCACCACCCGCCACAACGTCGGCCGCATGGTGGCCGAGCAGATCGCCGCCGACGCCGGGGAACGGTTCCGGAAGGTCCGGTTCCTGCCCGTCGAGCTCGCCGAGGTCCGGCTGGACGCCGACCGGATCCTGGTGTCCCGTTCCACGAGGTACATGAACGAGTCGGGCACGTCGTACGCGTCGCTCGCGAAGAAGCACGACGTCGAGCCGACCCACCTGATCGCGGTCCACGACGAGCTGGACATCCCCGCCGGGACGATCCGCGTGAAGCTGGGGGGAGGGACGAGCGGCCACAACGGCCTCCGTTCGCTGGAGCGCTCGCTGCGTTCGCCCGACTTCCTCCGGGTGCGGGTCGGGATCGGTCGGCCGCCGGGTCGGCAGGAGCCCGCGGACTTCGTGCTCCAGCCGGTCGGCGCTCGGGATCGGGCGGACCTGGCGCTCCTCGTGAGCCATGCCGCCGACGCGGTCCGCTCGCTGATCACCGACGGTCTCGAGCGGACGCAGGACCGGTTCAACCGCACGGCTCCGTAGCGACCCGAGGCGCAGCAGGGTTCCCTCGTCCCGACCCGCGGGAAGCTCCGCGCCGTCTAAACTGCCCTCCGATGCCCCGTCGCCACCGCGACCGGGGCTGTTCGTGTTGTCCGCGGCCGGAAGGAGGGAGGTGGGATGTCGCTCCGGGAGGTGCTCGACACGCTCGCCGGGTCGGAGCCGTTCGAACGGCTGCTGCTGGAGCGCGCCCGCCCGATCGTCGCGAGGGCCGAGGCCGGCGAGGCGTTCCTCCTCGCCGGCCTCGCCGCCGCGCTCGAGGGGCGCGTCCTCGTCGTGTGCGCCGGGCCCCGAGAGGCGGAGGAGCTCGCCCCGGAGATCGGCGCGTACCTGGGGCCGGAGCGGGTCGCCCTCCTGCCGGCGTGGGACGCCCTGCCCTACGAGGGGATGGATCCCTCGCCCGAGGTCGCGGCGCGGCGGGCCGACGCGGTCGGACGTCTCCGGACCGCCGACGGCGCGTTCGTCGTGGTGGCCCCGTACCTCGCCGCGATGCAGGCGATCCCGCCGACGCTCGGCCTGGCGCCGGGGCTGCAGCTCGCCGCCGGCGTCGAGCTCCCGCCGGACGCGCTCGCCGAGCGCCTCGCCGAGCGTGGCTACCGACGCGTGGACGTCGTCGAGCACCGGGGTGAGTTCGCCGTGCGAGGCGGCGTGGTGGACGTCTTCCCCGGGATCGCGCGCCGGCCGGCGCGGCTCGAGTACTGGGGCGACGAGATCGAGCGGATCCGCGAGTTCTCGCCGTCGACGCAGCTGACGACCCGGCAGCTCGGCGGGATCGACGCCCCGCCGGTTCGCGAGCTCCTGCCCGACGACGAGCTCCGGGCGGCCGCGGCGTCACGGGCTGCCCGGATGCCGGAGCGGTTCCGGGACGGCCTCCAGCGCCTCGCGGACGGCCTCCGCTTCGAGGGAGCGGACACGCTCGCGCCGTTCGTGTTCGACCGGATGCCGTGGCCGGCGGAGCTGCTGCCCGCCGGCTCGTGGGTCGCGCTGGCCCGGGCGCAACGGACCCTGCGACGCGCCGAGCAGGCGCACGCGGAGGCTGAGGCGCTCGCCGACGCGATCGGCTGGCCGGGGCGACGGATCCTGGCCCCGCTGGAGGACGCCGTCGGCGGCCACGTGGAGCTGCGGCTGACGGAGTACACGGACGGTCTGGATCTCGGGTTGGCCGGTTGGGGGACGGCCGAGGGGAACCCGGCCGAGCTCGTCGCGCGGCTCGAGCGGGCCGCCGCCGCCGGCACGAGGATCGTGCTCGCCGGCCGCGGCACGGGCTCGCTCCAGCGCGCGGCCGAGGTGCTGGGCGACGTCCCGGTCGAGCGCGTCGAGGCGCCGCTCTCGTCCGGCTTCGCCTTCGAGCCCGGCGCCCTCGCGATCGTCACCGAGGAGGATCTGTTCGGCTCCCGGCGCCACACGCGGAGCGCTCCCCGGTTCGCGAGCCGGTCGACCGGCTCGATCGCCGACGAGCTGGAGCCGGGGGACTTCGCGGTCCATCGGATCCACGGGGTCGGGCGGTACGCGGGCGTGGTCCACCGCGCCCTCGCGGGGGCGGAGCGCGACTACCTCGTGCTGGAGTACGCGAGCGCGGACAAGCTCTACGTCCCCTCGGACCAGGTCGGCATGGTCGCGAAGTACCTCGGGGGCGACGCGCCGCGCCTCCATCGGCTGGGCGGGTCCGACTGGGCCCGCGCAACCGCTCGCGTGAAGCGCGCGGTCAAGGACATGGCCGGCGAGCTGGTCCGGCTCTACAGCGCTCGGATGGCGGTGCCCGGGCACGCGTTCGGACCGGACACGCCGTGGCAGCGTGAGCTCGAGGACGCGTTCCCGTACGAGGAGACGCCCGACCAGGTGACCGCGATCGACGAGGTGAAGGCCGACATGGAGCGGCCGGTGCCGATGGACCGACTGATCTGCGGCGACGTCGGGTTCGGCAAGACCGAGATCGCCGTGCGCGCTGCGTTCAAGGCCGTGATGGAGGGAAAGCAGGTCGCCGTCCTCGTCCCGACGACGCTCCTGGCGGAGCAGCACTACGTCACGTTCACCGAACGCTACGCGCCGTACCCCGTGACGGTGGCCATGCTGTCGCGGTTCCTGTCGACGCGCGAGCAGCGCGAGGTCGTCGCGGGACTCGCTGCGGGGCGGATCGACGTCGTGATCGGCACACACCGACTCCTGGGAGCGGACGTCTCGTTCCGGGACCTCGGGCTCCTGGTCGTCGACGAGGAGCAACGGTTCGGCGTGGGGCACAAGGAGCGCCTGAAGCGGTTCCGTGCCCACGTCGACGTCCTCACGATGACGGCCACGCCGATCCCCCGGACGCTGGAGATGGCCCTGACCGGCATCCGGCAGATGTCGACCGTGGACACACCTCCCGAGGATCGGCAACCGGTTCTGACGTACGTGGGCAGCTACGACGAGGGGCTCGCGCTCGGCGCGGTCCGGCGGGAGCTCCTGCGCGAGGGCCAGGTGTTCTGGGTCCACAACCGCGTCGCGACGATCGACCGGCAGGTCGCGTGGCTCCAGCGGGAGCTGCCCGAGGCCCGGATCGTCGTCGCCCACGGGCAGATGGACGAGGACGCGTTGGAGCGACAGATGATGCGCTTCTGGGACCGCGACGCCGACGTGCTGGTCTGCACGACGATCATCGAGTCGGGGCTCGACGTGCCGAGCGCCAACACGCTGGTCGTGGACCGTGCCGACATGTTGGGCCTCGCGCAGCTCTACCAGCTACGCGGGCGCGTCGGCCGCAGCAGCGAGCGCGCGTTCGCGTACTTCTTCTTCCCGCCGGTCCGGGAGCTGACGGAGGAGGCGCACGAGCGACTCGCGACGATCTCGCGGCACCAGGCGCTCGGCTCGGGGTTCCGGATCGCCTTGCGCGACCTCGAGATCCGCGGGGCCGGGAACCTCCTCGGCGCCGAGCAGCACGGCCACATCGCAGCCGTGGGCTTCGATGCCTACTGCCGGATCCTCCAGCAGTCGGTGGCCGAGCTGCAGGGTGAACCGATCGCGGAGGAGCAGGAGCTGCGGATCGATCTCCCGGTCCGCGCGTTCGTCCCCCCGGGGTGGGTCGCGCAGGAGTCGCTGCGCCTCGAGCTCTATCGCCGGATCTCGCTCGCCGCCGACCACGAAGCGCTCGAGCGGATCCGCGAGGAGACCGTCGATCGGTACGGCGCCCTCCCCGACGAGGTCGAGACGCTCTTCGCGGTCGCGTCGCTCCGGGTCACGTGTCGCGCGCTGGGCGTTTCGGAGATCTCCACGTACCGCGACCAGGTGCGGATCAGGCCGGTCGCGCTCCCGGAGGCGCGCCGCCTGGATCTCGGGGAGCGTCTCCATGGCGCGACGTACCACGACGCGCGGCAGACGCTGAACCTGACCCCGGAGCGCATCCCCGGAGCCGACCTCCCGTCCTGGGTCGAGACGCGGCTCCGCGAGGCGGCGGGTGAGCCCCTCGTCGTCTCAGGAGAGACACGCGGCTAGACTGCCTCGATGTCTCCCTCGCGCGTCGCTCGCGTGCTCATCGTCGTCCTGCTGACGGCCGCGTGTGGCGCCGGCCGGCCGGAGGTCGCGCGCGTCGGCGATCGCGAGGTCGAGGAGACGGACCTGGCACAGGCCGTCGCCCTCCAGCGTGTGCTGGCGGACCTGCAGGGCGTCCCCTGCGGACAGGCGCAGGAAGGCGAGCGCGAGGCGGCGGCCTGCGACCGGACCGCGCTCTCCGCCGAGCTGCTCTGGCTCGCGATCGTGGGATACGCGGAGGCCAACGACCTGGTGGCGGCCGCGTCCGACGTGGACGAGGCGGTGTCGCAGCTCGAGACGCAGGTGGGCGCCGACGCCCTGGACGAGGCCCTGGAGAAGCGCGGACTCACCCGGGACGACCTCGTCGAGCTCGGCCGCCGGATCCTCACGCTCCGCGCGGTGCGCGACGCGGTCGCGGAGGAGAGCGTGGGCGAGGACGAGCTCCGCGCCCAGTACGACAAGCGGATGAACGAATTCACGACGGTGCAGGCGGATCACATCCTGCTCGGATCCCAGGCCGAAGCCGAGCGCGTCTACCGCCGCGTCCGCGACGCGTCCGAGCAGGAGTTCGTGGACGTCGCGAAGCAGACCTCGTCGGAACCCGGGGCCGCCGAGCGCGGCGGACGCCTCGGGAGCGCGGTCGCGTCGACGTACGTCCCGGAGTTCGCCGAAGCAGTCGTGGCCCTCGAACCCGGCGAGATCTCGCGGCCCGTACGGACGCAGTTCGGATGGCACGTGATCTACCTCGTCGACAAGGAGATCGCGTCGTTCGAGGAGGCGAAGGCGAGCATCCTCGAACCGCTCGCCGATCGCGAGTTCCGGTCGTGGCTGGAGGAGCGAGCCGAGGAGCTCGACGTGGAGGTCGATCCTCGGTACGGCCGGTTCGACCCGACCACCTTCTCCGTGTCGGCGAGCCGGAGCACCGACCCGGACGCCGTGTCTCCCTCGCCCGCGACGCCGTGACCGAGCGCGCGGCCGCCGACCCTCGCATCACGGAGGGCCCGGTCCCGTCGTCGGCGGGTGGGGAGCGACTGCTCCAGCTCGTCAAGGTGATGGCGCGGCTCCGCGCGCCGGACGGCTGCCCGTGGGACCTGGAGCAGACCCATCAGACGCTCGCCCGGCACCTCCTCGAGGAGACGCACGAGCTCCTTGACGCGATCGACGCCGGCGGATCCGACGCGATCCGCGACGAGCTCGGCGACCTCCTGCTCCAGGTCGTCTTCCACGCGCAGATGGCGGCCGACGACGGCCGGTGGGACATCGACGACGTCGCCGCCGGCCTCGTCGAGAAGCTCGTCCGTCGGCACCCGCACGTCTTCGCGGATACAGACGTCTCCGGCGCCGAGGAGGTCCTCACGAACTGGGAACGGCTGAAGGCCGAGGAATCCGGCGGTCGTCGCGCGGTCGACGACGAGATCCCGGCGACGTTGCCGGCACTCGCCCGCGCGGCGAAGGTGCAGCGGCGCGCGGCGAGCTGGGGCGCGGGTTGGTCCGGAGCCGCGGAGGCGGTCGCGGCGCTCCGGCGGGAGACGGAGGCCCTCATGGACGACCCCGGCCGCCTCGAGCGGGAGATCGGCGAGGTCCTCTTCGCCGCGGTGGCGGTGGCGCGGCTCTCCGGCGTCGACGCCGAGGGCGCGCTCCGGCGCGTGACGCGGGTCTTCGCCGAGCGGTACGAGGCGCAGATCGCCGATGCGGGAGGATCCGCGGATCGACGGGCCTGACGGACAGCCGGCGCCTCGGACGACGTCGGTCAGGCGCGGGTGAAGATCGCGAGTCGCCAGACGAACCGCTCGCGCGACCGATGGACCGGATGGAAGCCGGCCGCGGCGACGGTCCGATCGACGGCCTCGAGGTCGTGCACGAACGCCTGGAAGCCGCGGAACTTCTTTCGCCGCAGCCGGAACCAGGCGTTCGAGATCGAGACCGAGATCCGGTTGAACGCGCCGACGGCCCCGGTGTCGACCGGGGCCGTGTACGCGTAGATCTGGCCCGCCGCGCCGAGCGAGTTCGCGAGGAGCTCGTCCACCCGTGGGTAGCAGCACAACACCCGGTTCAGCGCGACGACGTCATGTCGGACCAGCGGGGCGGTCGCGCCGTCACCGACGGCGAAGGCGGCGCGGTCCGTCAGCCCGCGTTCCGTCGCGAGGATCCCGGCCTGTTCGATCCCGCCCGGCGAGAGATCGATCCCCGAGGCGCGCTCGGCTCCACGAGCGATCGCGCCGAGCGCGAGGTCCCCGCTGCCGCACCCGACGTCCAGCACGGTGCGCCCCGCGATCCCCTGTCGCTGCAGCGCTCCGAGCATCCGATCGGTGATCGGGGCGCCCACGCCCCGCTTGCGCGCCCGGGCCGCGCTCTGCACCGCCCACTCGTCGAAGCAACAGTCCTCCTGCGGCGCGTCTTCGCTCACGGGGCGAGTCTCCCCGTCGACCGGTCCGGGCGGCAACCGGCGAGGAAGGGAAATCCCAGGTTGGCGCCGCCGCCGCCCTAGGATGTGAGCCCGATGTCCCTGATCGATTCCGTCCGCGCGCGCGAGATCCTCGACTCCCGCGGCAACCCCACGATCGAGGCGGACGTGCGGCTCCACGACGGCGCCCTCGGTCGCGCGGCCGCGCCGTCCGGGGCGTCGACGGGTGAACACGAGGCCCTCGAACTGCGAGACGACGACCCCACACGGTTCGGCGGCAAGGGCGTCCTCCGCGCGGTGGCGAACGTGCACGACGCGATCGCGCCCGCGCTGGAGGGCATGGATGCGGACGAGCAGCGAGCGATCGATCGGGCGCTCGTCGAGCTCGACGGGACCGACGACCGATCGGGCTTGGGGGCGAACGCGATGCTCGCGGTCTCCCTCGCCACGGCGAAGGCCTCCGCCGAGTCGCAGGGGCTGCCGCTGTGGCGCTCGCTCGGCGGCCCGAACGCGCACGTGCTCCCGACCCCGATGCTCAACGTGATCAACGGTGGGGCGCACGCCGACAACGACCTCGAGCTGCAGGAGTTCATGGTGATGCCGATCGGCGCGGCGTCGTTCTCCGAGGCGTTCCGGTGGGGCGTGGGCTGCTTCCACGCGCTCCGCTCGATCCTGCACGACAAGGGGCTCTCGACCGCCGTGGGCGACGAGGGCGGGTTCGCGCCCCAGCTCTCGACGGGCGCGGAGGCGCTCGAGCTGCTGCTCAGAGCGGTCGAGGCCGCGGGGTTCGAGCCCGGGACCGAGGTCGCGCTCGCGATGGATCCGGCGTCGTCGGAGCTGGTGACCGAGGATGGGCGATACCGGCTCGAGGGCGCCGACCGGACGACCGACGACATGATCGGGTTCTGGTCCGGACTCCTCGACCGATTCCCGATCGTCTCGATCGAGGACCCGCTCGGCGAGGACGACTGGGACGGATGGACGCGGCTCGTCGACGCGATCGGGTCGCGGACGCAGGTGGTTGGGGACGACCTGTTCGTGACCAACGTCGAGCGGCTCTCCCGGGGGATCCGCGAGGACGCGGCCAACGCGATCCTGGTCAAGGTCAACCAGATCGGCACCCTCACGGAGGCGATGGACGCGATCGCGTTGGCCGCGCGCAGCCGGTACGGGATCGTGGTCTCGCATCGCAGCGGCGAGACGGAGGACACGACGATCGCCGACCTCGCGGTCGCCACGAACGCCGGTCAGCTGAAGGCGGGCGCGCCCTCCCGGGGCGAACGCACCGCGAAGTTCAATCAGGTCCTGCGGATCGAGGAGCAGCTCGGCGACGACGCGCGGTACGCGGGCGCCGAGCTGCTCGGCGGGGGTGGATAGGCGAGCCGGTGCGCGCCGCGGCCCCTTCCCCAGCCGTCGCCGGCCGCGCGACCAGGGACGCGAACGCGTCCCGGCGTCGCGCGAGCCTGACGGCGCGCGCGACGCTCCTGCTCACGCTCGTGATCGGCGTGCTGGTCCTGTCGATCGCCCCGGCCCGGATGTACTTCGAGCAACGGGCCGAGCTCGCGCGACTGGAACGCCGGTCCTCCACGCTCAGCCGCGAGAACGCGCGGCTCGAGGCCCGCGCCGAGCAGCTGCGCGACCGCGTGTTCCTCGAGCGGCTCGCGCGGCAGTGTCTCGGCATGGTCAAGCCGGGCGAGACCGCGTTCGTCGTGGTGCCCGAGGAGGGAGCCCCCGCACCGCCGCCCGAGTGCTGAGCCTTAGGCCGCCGAGCGGGGATCGAACCTGACCTCGGCGGCCTCCGCGACGATCCGGTAGCCGATCCGACGGTAGAGCGCGTTCGACGTCGGGTTGTCGAGGTCCGTGTACAGGAACGCGAACGTCCGACCGGACCCCAGGAGCCATCGGGTCTGCGCCGCGACGAGGCTCGTGGCGTACCCGCGGCCGCGCAGCTCCGGCGGCGTGTAGACGGGGCCGATGCGGATCCCGTTCGGTGTCTCGCCGCCGTAGCCGGACATCGACACCGGCCGGTCATCGTCCTCCCAGAGCCAGAGCCCGGCGTGCTCGGTGGCGTCCAGGCGCGACTCCACCAGCCGGGCCTGGCGCTCGGCCTCCGGAGGATCCGGGAGGGATCCCTCCGCGAAGTCGACCATCCACGTCACGACGAGGTCGCGGTCCGCGGGGGTGGCCGCGCGTGGCGCGCCAGGCGCGTCCGGGGTCGCGAGCACGTGGCGCGCCTCGTAGATGCCCTGTCGGAGCGAGAGGGCGGCGTCGACACCGCGGGCCGCGGCCCAGGCACTGACGAACGCCTCGATCTCGGGGATCGCGGCGGTGACGCCCGGCAGGTCCTGTCCTTCGTCGAGCAACCTGTCGACCAGGGCGTCGAGCGCCGCGCCAGACGCCGGCTGCGCCAGGACGAGGTTGTGCGGCGCCGTTCGGAGCGCCGCGCCCACCACGTCGCCGCCGTCCGAGACGCACCAGAGGTCGAACAGCTCGTAGACGTCCGGCCGTTGGATCAGCGTGGACGAGATCCCGAGCAGCAGGTTGTGTCGCGCCTCGTCGCGCACGAGATAGGGAGTGACGACGCCCCGGAACGCGTTCGGATCGTCGAATCGGCGCACGAGCATCGCGCGACGGTAGCGCAGCCCGTGCGCCGGTGGGCGGGTCGAGGCGTCGCGACCCTCGATGACCTGGGCGTTCGCGCCGCACGGCCATTGACGGCCCGGAGCGCTTCGCGCAGACTGGCGCCCAGTCGCGCGGGAGCCCGCGCATCGGACGAAAGGGATGTGCTCATCGCAGAGATCGAGGTCGGCGCGGTGATCGACGGCACCGTGGCCCGCATCACCCCGTACGGGGCCTTCCTCCAGCTCGAAGACGGACGGCTCGGACTCGTCCACATCTCGGAGGTCGATCGGAACTACGTGAAGGACGTGCACGATCACCTCCGCGAGGGAGACGTCGTCCAGGCCAAGGTCGTCGCGATCAAGGAGGACGGCAAGATCGATCTCTCGATCAAGGCGCTGCAGGACCCGGCGCCCCCCCGCGCCCGGCGCGGCTCGGATCCGGAGTTCGAACAGATGCTGAAGAAGTTCATGCGCCAGTCCGAGGAGCGGCTGGTCGACTACAAGCGCGCGGTCGAGCACAAGCGCAAGTAGTCCGTGAGCGACGAGCTCCGGGCGGCGGATCTCGACGTCGTCCGCGAGCAGCTCGGCCGGGAACCCACCGTCCCGTTCGCCGTCGTCGCCCGCTGCACCGGCGGGCATCCGCTCGTGATCCGGAACCGGCCGGTCGACGCGACCGGCCACCCCTTCCCGACGGTCTACTGGCTCACGTGCCCGGCCGCCGTCGCCGCCGTCTCACGGATCGAGGCGGACGGATGGATCGCCCGGCTGAACGGGGACGAAGGGATCGCGCCCGCGGTCGCCGCCGCGCACCGCGACTACGCGGCGGAGCGGGAGGAGCTGCTCGAAGGCGCCGGCGAGTGGGGCGGTGTCGGGGGAACCCGCGCCGGCGTGAAGTGCCTCCACACGCATTACGCGTTCCACCTGGCGGGCGGGGACGACGTGGTCGGTCGCTGGACGGGGGACCGGCTCGAGCCGATCCATCCGGAGGAGCCGCCGGGCCGCGTCGCGGCGATCGACCAGGGGACGAACTCGACGCGGCTGCTCGTCCTGGAGCCCGCGGCCGATCCGATCGAGCTCGCCCGGGACATGGTGATCACACGGCTCGGCCGGGACGTCGACGAGACCGGCCGGCTCGCGCCTCGGTCGGTCGAACGAACCCTGGCTGTCATCGGGCGGTTCGCTCGACGAGCGCGCGCGCTGCACGCCGAGCGGGTCCGCCTCGGCGCGACCTCGGCCGTCCGCGACGCCGCGAACGCGGCGTCGTTCCTCCTGCGCGCGCGCGACATCATCGGTGCCGAGCCCGAGGTGCTCGACGGCGAGCGGGAGGCCCACCTCTCGTTCCTCGGGGGCACGCGCGGGCTCGCCCCGACCGACGGGCCGTTCCTCGTCATCGACGTCGGCGGTGGATCGACCGAGCTCGTGTACGGACGGGAGCCGGGGAACGCCACCGAAGCGCGCTCCATGCAGCTCGGGAGCGTTCGCGTCACGGAACGCGTCCGGCCGAGCGACCCGCCGACGGACGACGATCTCCGGGCGTTCCGCGAGCTCGCGGGCGGGGAGCTGGACCGCGTCGCCGACGCGGTCCCGGTCGGGGACGCGCGCCGGCTCGTCGCCGTGGCCGGTACGGCGACGACCCTCCAGGCGTGCGCGCTCCGCCTCCAGCGGTACGACCCCGATCTCGTGCATCGATCGACGCTCACGGCGACCGACGCGGAACGGACCCTCGGCGAGCTCGCGGCGATGACGAACGCCGAGCGCGCCGCGCTCCCCGTGATGCCCCCGGGACGGGAGGACGTGATCGTCGCGGGCGCCGTGATCCTAGTGACGGCGATGCGACGGTTCGGGTTCGATCGGGCGCTGGTGAGCGAGACGGACATCCTCGACGGCCTGGCCTTCGAGCTCCTGGGTGTCCGGTAACCTCGTCGGCCGATGTCGAAACGGAGCCGGGATCGCCAGCTCGCGAAGCTCGCCGCCAGGCGGCAGGCCGAACGAGATGCCGCGCATCGGCGCCGCAACCTGCTCACGGGTGGCGTGGCCGGGGTGATCGCGCTGGTCGTCGTGATCGTGGGGCTCGGCGTCCTGCTCGGCGACGACACCGACGTCGCGGCGCCGCCGACGAGACCATCCACGGCTCCGTCGGGCTCTCCGTCGGTCGCGCCCGAGCCCGGGACGCGGACCGGCACGGTGACGCCGACGGCGGCGAACGAGTCGGGCTCGGTCGCGTGCGGCGCGGACGCGCCGCCAGCGGCCGGCGAACCGAAGCCCCAGTTCGCGGGCCCGCCGCCGATGGAGATCGACGAACAGGCGACGTACACCGCGACGATGGTCACGTCGTGCGGCACGATCGTGATCGAGCTGGACCAGGCGCGCGCGCTCCAAACCGTGAACTCGTTCGTCTTCCTCGCGCGGAAGGGGTACTTCGACGGGCAGTACTTCCATCGGCTCGACACGTCGATCGACGTGATCCAGGGCGGGGACCCATCGGGCACGGGATCGGACGGTCCCGGATACGCGATCCCCGACGAGCTGAAGGGCAACGAGTCCTACACGCCCGGCACGCTCGCGATGGCGAACGCGGGGCCGAACACCGGCGGGAGCCAGTTCTTCCTGATCACCGGCCCGGCCGGGACGAACCTCGACGAGAGCCCGAACTACACGATCTTCGGGCACGTGGCGGACGGGCTCGACGTCGCGCAGCGGATCCAGGCGCTGCCGATCGTGGATCCGGAGGCGGCCGACCTGTCGGGGCAGCGGCCGGTGGACGCCGTCTACATCGAAGAGCTCACGATCCGGAAGACGGGCGGCGCCGCGTAGCGGCGGCGCCGGTCGGGCTCGCCTCGGCGAGCCAGGCATCGATCCCTCCAGGATCGCGTGCGCGACGTCCGGGTCCGCGAAGGATGCGTGGACCCCGGCGCGGGCGATCTTGGCCAGGTCCTCGTCGGCGAACCCCCACGTCTCCTGCGCGGACGCGTGGACGTCGCTGAGCCAGGCGCCGAACATCGGCGGGTCGTCGGAGTTCAGCGTGACGACGACGCCGGCGTCGCGGAGCATCCGGAACGGATGCTCCGCGAGCGTTGCGTACACGCCGGCGCGACGTTCGACACGGGCGAGACCTCGAGCGGGATCCGGGTCCTGGCGAGATGCTCGACGAGGGCGGGGTCCTCCGCCGCCCGTACGCCGTGGCCGATCCGGTCGGGGAGGTAGTGCTCGAGCGTCTCCCAGACGTTCTCGGGCCCGGCCCACTCGCCGGCGTGCGGGACGGACCGGAGCCCCGCGTCCTTGGCCCGGCGGAAGAGCGGGCCGAAGGGCTCGAGCCCCGCTCGCTCGCTGCCGGTCGCGTTGAGCGCGATCACGCCGCGACCCCGCGTACTTCAACGCCACCTCCAAGGACCGCTCCGCCATCTCGAGGCCCGCATCGCGCACGAGATCCGGCGCGACGCGGGCCGTCACCCCGAAATCGCGCCGGCCCGCCTCGAGGCCGTCGAGGACGGCCTCGAGCGGTCCGAACCAGTCGTCGCCGAGCCTCGGCGCGTGGTTGCTGGGGGAGAAGACCACCTCCGCGTACCAGACGCCTGTTCGCGCCTCGTCCTCGCAGAACTCGTAGGCGAGCCGGCGGAAGTCCTCCGGCCGGGCGAGGAGCGCGCACATCGACGTGTACTGCGCGATGAAGTCGTCGAAGCCGGTGAAGCGCCAAGGGTCGCCCGCCGATCCGCTCCGGACCGGGAGCCCGCTGCGATCGGCCAGCTCCCGAGCGGTCCGGACGCGGAGCGATCCCTCGAGGTGGACGTGCAGCTCGGCCTTCGGGAGCGCCACGACGTCTCGCATGCGCGCGATGGTAGCGTCGGCGCCCGCTCGGCCGTCCCGCTGGGGGGATCTACCAGGCGGACCGGCTGTACGTCTGGATGTCGGCGACGCCGCAGGCCGGATCGGTCGCGAACTCCGCCCCGCCGCCGTCCGTCTCGCGGAGGTAGAAGCACGTTCCCGACTCGCTCATCGCCGAGATGTAGATCTCGTTCGGCACCGGATGGAGGTGGAGGTACACCGCATCCGTCACCAGCGGCGTGTCGCCGTCGAGGTAGGTGATCGCGGCCTCGATCGCGGTCATCGTCGCCGGGTTCGTCGTGTACGTGAGCGTGTCGGTGTAGTACGCGCGCTCGGCGGCGAAGGCGTTGCGGACGTCCGCCGTCGTCGCCCGGTCCCAGGCCCGGTTCCGGGTCCCCAGGAACGTGGGCAGGGCGAGGAGCACGAGGACGGCGATGATCAGGATCACCGTCATCAGTTCGATCAGCGTGAAGCCGCGTTCGTCCTTCACGAGGCTTCTATCGGCTGGTCGGGTGACCGACCTGAGGTCCGTCCTTCCTACGGAGCCGTTAGCATCGGACCGGCCCGGGTGTCGGAACTGGCAGACGACGGCGCCTTAAAAGCGCTTGCCCCGGAAGGGGCGTGTGGGTTCGAATCCCACCCCGGGCACCGATCGATGGCGGTGCGTCGGCGCTCAGCGACGTCGCCCGACGTCCTCGATCAGATCGGCCGCGACGCGGACACCGTGAACGTCGCGGATCCGCTCGCCGAGCGCGTCCAGGCTCGATAGGAGCACCTCGTCGCCGAGCAGGCCGTCGACGGCTGCGATCAGCTCCTCGTCGTCGAAGTCGTACGTGGCCAGGCGGACGCCGAAGCCGAGCTCGTCCATGCGCTGCGCGTTGTCGTACTGGTCCCAGAACAGCGGCAGGACCACCATCGGCTTGCCGAAGTGGAGCGACTCCGTGACGGTGTTGTTCCCGCCGTGCGTGATCACGAGATCGACCTCGGGGATGATGCTCGTCTGCGGGACCCGACCCTCGCCCCACATGTTCGATGCGAGGTCGAACTCGTCGGCCCGCGGGCCCTTCGACACGACGTAGCGGTGCTCGGTGCGACCGAGGACCTCCACCAGGCGGCGCATCAGGTCCACGTCGGCCGATCCGAGCGAGCCGAGCGAGAGGTAGACGAGCGCCCCGTCGCCGTCCCGGATGCTCTCGGGGAGCTCCCACGACTCCTCCGTGTCGCGCACCGAGGACTCGAGCCGGTGCCAGGTGGGATCGAGCGCCCGGGTGCGGAGGTAGTCGGCCGCGTCCGGGAACACGGACAGGTTCAGATGGTCCGACTCGTGGATGAACTCGAGGGTCGGTAGTGGCGGCGCGCCCTGTTCCTGCATCCATCCATCGAACCCCTCCCAGAGCTCTCGATGCGCGCGGTCGTACTCGGCCCGGAAGTCCTCCCAGCCGGTTCGATCGTCCACGGGGTAGCCGCTGAACGCCGGCGGGAGGTCGGGGTCCTTCATCTCCAGCGGGTTGCAGCTCATGATCCGCACCCACGGCGCGCCGTGGGTGAGCAGCGCCGGGAACGCGCTCACGTTGTCCTCGACGATCACGTCCGGCTGCGCTCGCGCGAGGATCTCGCGCAGTTGCGGGTCGCAGTACTTCGCCCCGTCGATCAGCGAGGCCCAGACCGGGCGGATGAAGGTGTCCAGCTGCTCGATCGTGGGCTTGCGGAACTCCGGCGCCGTCTCGGTGATGAAGTCGGTCCAGAACTGGCCAGCGTCCTGCTCCCCGTCCCCGGGCGGCGCGAGATCCACGAGGTCCTCGACGAAGCCGAAGGGCTCGAGCCGGCCGGCCCACGATGCCTCGGCGGCGAACACGACGCGGTGCCCGCGCTGCTCGAGGATCCTTCCGATCCCGACGCAGTTGTTCGTGGGCCCGTACGCGCTCTCTGGCATGAAGACGATCGTGAGCGGATCTGCCATCGGGGCTTCATCCCTCCCGTCGGGTGCGTATGCATATCACCCGGCGGCGCCGGAGAACCGACCTACGCGACGAGCCTCACGGGGACGAGACCGAAGTTCTCCCCGCCCTGAGGATCGAGACCTTCGGGGGTGTAGCCCTCCCACCGGGCGATCATGCAGCGCGCGTTCGCGTCCTCCTCGATGCCCGGGACGTGGCTGCACTCCTCGACCGCCTGCGCCTTCTCGCTCCCGCCTCCGATGAGATCGACGATGTAGAGGCGAGCGAAGCCGATGATGTCGTACTTGTCGACCGCGCAGTTCGTGGTCGCGAACAGGTCGGGCGAGCACACGTCGCCCATGGAGTCGATCTGCGTGCTCGGCCTGTTCACGGGGAAGTAGAGCGGGTCGCAGTTGGGATCGCCCGGGACCGGGCAGGCTGCGGCCTCGATGTCGGTGTCGAGCGCGTTCCCGAAGTTCCCCTGGCCGCGACACACGTACGTGTGCGTGTCTCCCGCCGCGGCACCGTAGAAATCGGAGTCGATCGGCAGTGGGAGCTCGAACCCTTCGAGCATCCACTCCTGGAACTGCGGCGGGGTCGAGTTGTCGCAGTTCACCCCCGAGGTGACGTCCCACTTCAGGAGATCGAGCGTGCCCCATTCCGCGTTCGCGAGGTCGGGGTTCGCTTGGCCCCTGCTGGAGTTGTTCCACCAGAACGTGCAGATCCGGTCCTGCTGGGCCGCGGGATCGGCCGGCGGGATGTCGCAATCGGTCGAATGCAGCCGGTCGGCCGACAGCATCAGAGGCGCGACCTTCTCGCCGGCACCCGCGCCACCCCACGAGGCCGTCGCCTCGGTCGCCACGGGCGTGTCCGAGTCGAATCCCAGCACCGGCGCGAAGAACAGCGGTCGCTGGGTGGTCACGCGGACGGTCACGAGCCCGGCCGGCGAATCGCAGCTGGGGAAGTACTGCGGATATCCATCGACCACGACCGCCCCGCTCTGGTTCGCGACGGTGAAGAACTCGGCCTGGAGGTTGGCCTCGGTGAGGCCCTCCTTCTGTCCGCACGACTGCGCGGCGGCGAGCGCGGCGGCGTCCGCCGCGTTCACCATCGCCCGGCGCGCGTAGAGCAACGATCCGACGTCGACGACCAGCACCATCATGCCGAACAGCGCGAGCAGGCTCAGCGTGACGATGATGAGCGTGGCCCCATCCTCGCCGGATGGGGCCCGCCGGAGGGTGTGATGATGGTTCATGAGGCCAGGTCACCTCTCCTGCGGCCGGTTCGGGCGTCGATCGTCGTACACCGGAGCACATCCGCGCATCCCCCAAATGGCCTAGATGCTGTAGGACATACCCTCGGCTTCCGGCTCCCTGTCGGGTACGTCCCTACACTTCGGCGGGTGCGGGAGACCCGGGAGGCCGAGCGCGCCGATCGCGGCGCGTCCGCGACGCGGTCCGGGTCTGCGATCTGGCTGATCGCGTGCATCCTGATCCCGTCGGGACTTTTCCTCGGTCGCTACTGGTTGGACGGGACGGACGTGGCGCCCGCGGGGAGTGACACGCCGCAGCACGTGTGGCGATCCCGCGTCGTCGCCGACCTCGGACTGGAGGCCCTCCCGGAGTTCGAGGGGACCGCGCAGGCGCTCAACACGAACGCGGATCGACCCGGTCTCCCGCTGGCCCTGGCGGTCCTCACCTCGGTCACGGGAACCGACGTGGCGGACCTCGCCTACGTGCTGCCGGCGGTGGCGGCGGCCGCGATCGCCCTGGCGGCCGCGGCCACCGCCGGGACGATCGCCGGCGTCCCCTGGTGGGGCGTAGGGCTGGCCGGGGTCGGTGTCGGCGCCTCGGTACAGGTCGCGTTCGCCGCCAACGGCTACCTCGACCAGCTGCTCGCGGGATCCTTGCTGCTGGCGGCCGCCGCCGCCGCGCTGCGCGCAGCCGGCGGCGGCCGCGGCGTCGTGCTCGGGGCGCTGCTGCTGCTGACGTCGTGGCTCGTCCACTGGGAGTTCGCGCTGCTCTTCACCGCGCTGCTGTTCGTCCTCGCCCTCGGTTGTCTGCCCGCGTCGATCCGTGATCGGCGGGCGGGTCGTCCGATCGCCGAGACACCGTCGGCTCGGGTGGGCGCCGCCGCGTTGGGCGGCGCCGCGATCGGCGCTGCAGGCCTCCTGTGGGGAACCCCCGGCGGTCCGCGGGCCCCGATCGGACTCACCCGCGGCGCCGTCGAGCGTCACCTCGCGCGGCAGCTGCCCGCGTATCGCTGGCCGGCCACCGTCGTGACGGCGCTGGCCGGCGCCGCCTGGCTGATCGGCGATCGCCGAGACGCGTCGCGCCCGCGCGCCGCGTGGCTGCTGGTCCCGTGGGCGCTGCTGCCCGCGGGCGCGGCGCTCGTGTACGCGGCGGGTCGCACGGTCCCCGTGCAGCGGAGCCTCTCGTTCGCGCTGGCGATCCCGCTGCTGGGGGCGCTCGGCCTCGTCGGCGCGCTCGGGTGGCTCCGGGACCGGACACGACCGGTGTGGGCGGTCGTCGGCGCGGTGGTCGTCGTGGTCGTGCTGGTCGCCTCGGTCTCGATCGCGTGGGATGCCTGGCGCACCCGCGAGCCTTGGAGCGAGGATCGTCAGCTCGCGCGGTTCCAAGCGCTCGGGGCATACCTGACGGCGGCCGGGCGACCGGCGATCGTCGTGGTGGACGGGGCACCGGGACCTGAGGGCGCGGACCCGCATTTCGGCACCGTTCCCGTGCTCCGGCGGCTCCGCGCGCTCCTGCCGGCTGGCCAGGCGCTGCGGACGACCGTCTACCTCGGCGACCCCGACCGGCTACTGGCCGACGCGCCGACGTCCCGGCCGGAGGTGCCGGGCTTCGACCCGATCGCGGGCGAGACGTGGCGATCGGCGAGGCAGCTCCTGGGGGCGGATCCGACGATCGTGATCCTTCGGTCCCAGTTCGGGCGCGTCGACGACGAGCTGCGGGAGCATCCGACGTGGCGCTCGAACGGTGGCGTGGCCGTGGTCGACGGCCCGGACCCGACGTCGCTCGGCCGGTCCGAGCCGCCGGCGCGCCCGGCCCGCGCCTCGCTCCTCGGGTGGTGGGCGGCCTCGCTCGCGCTCCTCACGATCTCCGGCGCCGGGTGGTCGCTCCGGCTCGCCGACGGGGCGGTCGCCCAGCGGCTCGCGCTCGCGCCGGCCACGGGTCTCGCCGTGCTCGTTCCGGTCTGCCTCGTCGCGGAGCATCTCGGTGTTCGCGTCGGCGGTCCCGCCGGGATCGCGGTCGTGTTGGGGGTGACGTTCCTCGGCGCCGTCGCCGCGGCGACGCGCGGTCCGGAGCGAGCTCGCGGCCGAGCGTCGTCGCCGTGAGCGTGCGCTACGGTTCCGGCGGCCCGCCGCAGGGTAGGCGGGGAGCGGGAGGCCGAGGGTGACCACGCGCGACGAGGCGATCGACGTCCTCGAACGTGGGCAGGGCATGGTCCGGCGGCTGATCAAGCAGATCCCCGCGCACTGGCTGGCGCGTCCAGGCGTCGGCGGAGGGACGTGGACGCCGAAGGATCTCCTCGGGCACCTCTGTTTCTGGGAGGAGAACGTCCTGGAGGCGCTCCGTGCCTGGGACGCCGGCGAGCGGGCCCCGATCGACCGCGCGATCTACCAGCGGTCGATCAACGCGATCAACGCGGAGGCCGTTCGCGCGCGCTCCCGCCATACGTTCGCCCGGGTCTACCGCGATTGGGACAACGTCCACGGCGAGCTGATCCGGACGATCCGCACGATGCCGGACGCTCGGTGGGAGAATCCCGCGACGCGGCGCGGGAAGAAGTCGCTCGGCCACCGGGTCGGCCAGCTCCTCGTCGGGAAGGGGCCGTTCGACCACGCCGACGCGCACCTGCCCGACCTCGAGGCGTTCGTCGCTCAGATCTCCGACGAGGAGCGCGAGGGGTGAGCGGGCCGCCGATCAGTTGCGAACGATCACCGGTGTGCCGTAGCGGAGCAGCGGCAGCAGCCGGTCGAGCGTCGCCTCCGAGACCCGGATGCAGCCGGCGCTCGCGCTGCGGCCGATCGACGACGGGTTGTTGGTGCCGTGGATCGCGAGCTGGTTCCCGCCGGACCATCCGGCCGGCAACCGCGGCTGGATCCCGCTGATCCCGAAGGCGAACGAGCCCAGGTAGCTCCCCGCCGGGAACGCGACCCGGTCGGTCACGAAGTATTCGCCCACCGGGGTGGGGGAGGATGATGCGCCCGTCGCCCCGGGGGCGCGGAAGAGGACCGCGCCGAACTTCCGCACGGTGACCGTGTGGCTCGACAGATCGACCTCCACGCGCACGCGGGTCGTGGAACGCCGGAGACCGTCGAGCCGGATCCACCCTTCCGTCCGCGGCCACGTGTACGGCAGCTCCACGAGACCCCACCGACCGTTCGGCGACACGACCTCGACCCAGGCGACGATCGGGAAGCCGTAGTACTTCGAGCCCGCGGGCACGACGCCGATCCGCGAGGCGCCGGCTCGAGGACGAGCGAACGCCGGTAGGGTCCGCTGGACGTGGACGAGCACGCTCGTCCAGCGAGCCTCGCGGGCCTCCCGGGCGGCGCGAGCGACGACCTTCGACGGGTCGGGGCGGACGCCGGACGCGGGCGGCGCGAAGCCGCGCGGTACCTCGGCGACGACCGTGACGACCGAGGAGACGCCCGTGGGGACCGCCCGGAGGCCGGCCCGGGCTCCCACCATGTTCGCCGCCATCGGCGTCAGGAGTCCCAGCGCGACGATCAACACCATCGCGAGCCACGGATGGCGATACGTCCCTCGGCCCATGCCTCCCTGTTTCGGCCGTCGGACGTCGGTACCTGAGTCCGGGTATCGGGATCGTGCCTGTCGGACCTGACGCCCGGCTCCGCCGTCCCCGATTGCGGCCGGATCCGGACCCGCCGTACGCTTGCGAGGACGTCGGGCGCCGCCTCCGGGCGGGCCCGGCACGACGTCGACGAAGGGGGAGCGCTCCGATGGAGGCGATACGCGCGACCGCCCGTGAGCTGGTCGCAGCCGGCAAGGGGATCCTGGCCGCCGACGAATCGAGCGGCACGATCGCGAAGCGGTTCGATCAGATCGGTGTGGAGTCGACCGAGGAGAACCGCCGCGCCTACCGCCAGCTGCTGTTCACGACCCCCGGGCTCGCCGACCACATCTCGGGAGCGATCCTGTTCGATGAGACGATCCGGCAGGCCGCCGACGACGGGTCCCCGCTCGCCGAGCTGCTCGAGAAGGCCGGCGTGATCCCCGGGATCAAGGTCGACACCGGCGCCAAGCCGCTCGCGCTCCTCGCGGGCGAAACGGTGACCGAGGGGTTGGACGGCCTGCGGGAGCGGCTCGCGGAGTACGGCGAGCTGGGCGCGCGCTTCGCGAAGTGGCGCGCCACCTACTTCGTCGGCGACGAGCTGCCGACGGAGTTCGCCGTGCTGGCGAACGGGCACGCGATGGCCCGGTACGCGGCGTTGTGTCAGGAGGCGGACCTGGTCCCGATCGTCGAGCCCGAGGTGCTGATGGACGGCGACCACGATCTCTCCGCGTGCGCGAACGCCACCGGGCGAGCGCTCGGCGTGCTCTACGCGCAACTGGCCGCCCACCGCGTGGACCTGCATGGCACGCTGCTGAAGGTGAACATGGTCGTGCCCGGGAAGGACGCGCCGACGCAGGTCGACGACGGCGAGATCGCGGAGGCGACGCTCGCCACCCTTCGCGAACACGTGCCCGACGACGTTCCCGGGATCGTGTTCCTGTCCGGCGGGATGAGCGACGAGGAGGCGACGAGCCGCCTGAACGAGATCAACCGTCGCGGCGACACGCCGTGGGAGATCTCGTTCTCGTACGGACGAGCCCTGCAGCAGGCGCCTCTCAAGGCCTGGGGCGGCGACGCCGCGAACACCGAGGCGGCGCAGGCGGCCCTGGCCCACCGGGCGCGCATGAACGGACTCGCCCGGAACGGCGAGTGGTCCGCCTCGATGGAGGAGAGCGCGGCGTGACGGTTCCGGCGCGACGGAGGATCGATTGAGGATCCTCTCGATCGGCGGGACGCGCTTCTTCGGTCGCGCGTTCGTCGAGGAGGCCTCGCGGCGTGGGCACGAGGTCACGGTCTTCCACCGCGGCGAGTCCGAACCGGACGACCTCGCGCCGGTCGAGCACGTCCACGGGGACCGATCGGCCGGTCTCGACGAACTCCGCGGTCGGTCCTGGGACGCGGTCGTGGACACGTGCGCGTTCGTCCCGCGGGAGGTGCGGGACGTCGCGGACGCGCTCGGGGACGACGTCGGTCACTACACGCTCGTGTCCTCGCTGTCGGTGCACGACGAAGACCTCCCGGCGGGCGCGACGGAGGAGGCGGTGACGTTCGGGCCGCCGTTCCCCGATACCGAGGACGTGACGGAAGAGACCTACGGGCCGCTGAAGGTGGCGTGCGAGGTGGACGCGGCGACTCGCTTCGCCGGTCGGCTCCTCGTGATCCGTCCCGGGTACATCGTCGGGCCCCACGACCCGACGGACCGGTTCACCTACTGGGTGCGGCGAGCGGCGGGCGGCGGCGAGATGCTCGCCGGCGGGCCGGCCGACGCGCCGATCCAGGGGATCGACGCCCGCGACCTCGGCGCGTTCGTGCTCGACCGCGTCGAGGCGTCCGACGCCGACACGTATGGCGTCGTGGGGCCGGGGGAGCCCGCCACCTGGGAAGAGGCGTTCGACGCCGCCCGCGACGCGGGCGGCGCCGACACGACGGTCGTATGGGCCGACGACGACTGGGTCCGAGGCCTCGGGGAGCAGCACGAGCGATGGTTCCCGATGTGGCACCCGCAGCTGCCGGGGTTCCATACCTACGACGCGTCGAAGGCGATGGTCGCGGGGCTGCGACCCCGTCCGTTCGGCGAGACGATCGCGGACACGCTCGCGTGGGATCGGGCACGCGGCCTGCCTTCGCTCAAGGCGGGGATGTCGGCGGAGCAGGAACGCGAGCTGCTGGAGTCGTGGCGCGCACGCTCGTCAGGAGCCGCTGAACGAGCTCGCTGACGTGCGCTATTGGAGGTCGCGCGCGATCGTCCGCTCCCAGCGCCGCTCGGCGATCCGGTCCGCGCCCTCGTAGACCTCGAGATCGATCTCCAGGTGCCACGCCTCCGGATCGGATCGGAGGATGGTTCGAGACTCGGCACGGACCGTCGCCTCCGCCCATCCCAGCTCCAGCTCCGCGCCCGCCGTCGCGGTGCAGTGCCCGGGGTCGGCCCATCGCACCCGGATCTCGCCGTGGTAGCGGTCCGCGGTCTCGGTGTCGCCGACCCGGCCGCGAACGCCGCCATGGTCGATTTCGACGGCGCGCTCGCGACGCAGCACGTCCTCGTGGATCTCCCACCGGACCCGGTCGACGCCCTTGCCCTCGGCCGCGCCGGGTTCGAAGGTCGGCGGCGGCGCGACCGTGGGTCCCTCCAGCCTCGGGAGGACGAGGGTGGACGCCTCCGGGTCAACCACCAACGTGCCGGGGAGCGGCGGCGGCCACGAGGACGGGAAGTCGCTCGGCGCCAGGTCCAGACGGATCCGATGGCCCGGCTCGAAGACGTACGCCGTGGCGTCGAGCTCGATCGTCGCCCGGACCGGTTCCCCGACGGGGAGCACCTGGGGCCGCTCGTGCGAGTCCCGGTGCGTGAGGTTGAGGATCCCGCGGGTGACGAGCGCCGAGGTTCCGTCGGGCGCCACGTCGCACAGCTTCGCGGAGACGAACGCGACCGGCGCCGAGGACGTCACGGACAGCTCGACGCGCGGGTGACCCATGACCTCGATCTCGGCGTCGACCGGCCAGTCGTAGACGAGGGAGAACGCCTCGTCGGGGCGCTGGTCCCACGGGAGGCCGAACGGAGGCAACCCCGCGCACCAGATCGAGCCGGTCACACCCACGTCGCCACGGATCGGCAGCTCGCCGTCGGTCGGCGCCGCCTGACCTCGAGCCGCGGTCGCCAACGGGCGCCGGTCCTCCGCGAGCCGGGCCGGCGGCCACGCCGGCTCGGCTCGCCACTCGCCGGCGTACGTGTCGGTGTCCGGCTCCGGCTCGGTCCACCGTCGCACGTAGATCGCGATCGGTGGGCCGGTGTCGACCGAGGGATCCTCGCGGAGCCATCGATGCCACCAGGCGATCATCACCGGCACATGGTCGATCCGCGGTCCGGGCATCGACACCCGGGGACTCCAGTGCGCCCACGGCCCGAAGAGGATCTGCTTCGGACCGCGGAGCCGTTCGAAGGCACGCAACGCCATGTTCCGGTAGCCGTCGGCATGGCCGGCGATCACGAGCGTCGCCGCCTCGATCCGGCCGTATCCGTCGACGCTCGACCCTCGGCGCCAGTATCCGTCCTCGTTCTGATGCTCGAGCCAGTGGAGCACCCACGGCTCGTTCGCCTCGATCCGCCGCAGCCACTCCTCGCGCCATCCCTCGCCGTACGCGAACGGGACGGGCGGCAGGGCGTTGAACGCGACCATGTACGTCGGGTAGTCGAGGATGTCGATGCCGCGCCGGGCGCCGCCGCCGTAGTGGACGTCGTCGGTGTACCGGCGGTCGGTAGCGAAGATCGGGATGATCGCCTTCAGCGCCGGGGGCCGTCGGACCGCCATCTGGAGCGCGTTGAAGCCCGAATACGAGGTTCCCCACATCCCGACGTTGCCGTTCGACCAATCCTGCTCGGCGAGCCACGAGATCGTCGTGTCGTGGTCGAGCCACTCGCGGTCGCTATACTCGTCCTCGGCGACGCCTTCCGACGACCCGGTACCGCGGACGTCGGCACGGCACACGACGAGCCCGCCCTCGTCGGCCAGGCGGCGGTAGATCGCGGTCGAGTCCGAGAAGTCGTCCTTCCGGTACGGCTGCGCCTCGAGGATCACGGGCCACGGAGGCGCGTGCCCGGCGGGGAGGTGGAGGGAAACGGCGATCCGCACGCCGTCGTCCATCTCGAGGAACCGTCGCTCGTCCGGCATCGTGCCGAACGGTAGCGGTTCCGCGCGGCGCGGCCCGTCCCGGCGCTAGGCTGCGGCGCATGGCCAAGGTCGGTGAGGGGCCGATGCTCGCGAAGCTCCAGCCCGATATCCCGCGCGGACCCGGATGGACGTACGAGCCGAAATGGGACGGGTTCCGCACGATCGTCACGGTCGGCGACGAGATCACGCTGGAGAGCCGCGGCGACCGGCCGATGAACCGGTTCTTCCCGGAGCTCGTCGCGATGCTGGAGGAGCGGAGAGACGGATCGTTCGTCGCCGACGGGGAGATCGTCCTGGTGCGGCCTGGCTCCCTCTCGTTCGACGAGCTCCAGCTGCGGCTGCATCCGGCCGAGTCGCGTGTCCGCATGCTGTCGACCGAGTTCCCGGCGACGCTGATCCTGTTCGACCTCCTCGCCGAGCGAGGGGAGCAGCTCACCGAACGCTCCCTCGCGGAACGGCGCGAGCGGCTCGCGAAGCTCTGTGCCGGCCTGCACGTCGGGCAGGCGCCACAGGACCTCGACGAGCTGGATCCCGGCCCCGACCTCCTGCTCACGCCGTGGACCGACGACCTCGGCGTCGCGGAGGGGTGGTTCGCCGACGAGGCCGGGCTCGGTCAGGACGGCATCATCGCCAAGCGCGACGACCAGCCGTACCTGCGCGGCGCCCGCGGCTGGGTGAAGGTGAAGCATCGGAAGACCGCGGACTGCGTGGTCGGCGGGTACCGAGTGGCGAAGAACGACGACGGGGTCGGGTCGCTCCTGCTCGGTCTCTACGACGACGAGGGCACGCTCCATTACGTGGGCCACACGTCGTCGTTCAAGGCGAAGGAGCGACGCGAGCTCCGCGATCGTCTGCGTCCGATCGAAGGCGAGGGAGGCTTCTCCGGGATGCGCGCGCCCGGAGGTCAGAGCCGGTGGTCGGCGGGGAAGGACACCGCATGGGTCTCACTGCGTCCGGAGCTCGTCTGCGAGGTCGCGTTCGATCGGATCCAGTCCGGGCGGATGCGTCACGCCGCGACGTTCCTCCGCTGGCGCGAGGACCGGGAGCCCGCCTCGTGCACCTGGGCTCAGCTCGGCGAGCCGCCGCCGTCCTGGACCTGGGACGAGGGCCGATCCGGCCACTCGACGCCCTCCCACGGGTCGTAGTCCACCTCCAGCACCTCCTGCGACGGTCGCTCGTCCTCGGGGACGTTCCGCAGGTTCACCCGGATCCTCGTCCACGTCGTGCTGCGGCCGCGCATCGCGTCCACCATCACGTCGGCGGGCTGGAGGTGCGGCGCGGCGGCCGGGTGCTTCGCCTTCCATCGCTCGAGCCCCTCGAGGGCCTCTCGCTCGGTCGGCGCTCGCGCGATCTCGATCAGGGGCATCCGGGTTCTGCGCCGGCCCGTCGGTCCGCTCGTCTTCCCCGGCGCCGGCGGCGGGACCGTGCCGGCGGCGTCGTCGCGCGTCCGGCGGCGCGACGGCTGGGCGCGGACCGGCTCGCCCTCGGCCTTCGGGAAGCGCGGAGGATACGGTGCCTCGCCCAGGCCCTCGGTCGCCTGCCGCTCCGACAGCTCGAGCGCCGCCTCGAGGGATCCCACCTGGTCGTCGATCGCCGCTCCGGCGTCGCCGATCGTGCGGAGCCGCTCCGGGACCGACCGGAGCGTGAACGCGCCCGGATCGGCGTCGGGCACCTCGTCCCACGAGATCGGTGTGGACACGCGCGCGTCCGGCACGGGGCGGACGCTGTAGGCGGACGCCACGGTCCGGTCGCGCGCGTTCTGGTTGTAGTCGAGGAAGACGCCGTGGCGCTCTTCCTTCCACCAGGCGGTCGTCGCCAGGTCGGGGACGCGGCGCTCGACCTCCCGCGCGAGGGCGAGCGCCGCCTGCCGAACCTCGGTGAACGTCCAGTCCGGCCGGATCCGCGCGTTCACGTGGATCCCCTTCTTGCCGCTGGTCTTGGGGAATCCGACGAGGCCGTGTTCGGACAGCACGTCCTTGGCGACCATCGCGACCGCTCGTACGTAATCGAAGGGAACCTCCGGCATCGGGTCGAGGTCCATCCGGAGCTCGTCGGGATGGTCGACGTCGTCCGCACGGACGGGCCACGGGTTGATCTCCAGGCAGCCGAGGGTTGCCGCCCACGCCAGGTGGGCCGCGTCCGCGATCACGGGCATGCTCGCCGTCCGTCCGCTCGGGAAGGTGATCAGCGCCGTCTCGACCCACGGCGGCGCGCCCTTCGGGAGTCGCTTCTGGTAGAAGCCCTCGCCGACCGCTCCGTCGGGGAACCGGTGCAACGTCGTGGGGCGATCGCGGCAACCGACGAGCGCGGCGTCCGCCACATCGATCCAGTAACGGACCAGCTCGACCTTGGTGATCGGGCCGGCGGGCGCGTCCGGGAAGTAGACCTTTCGCGGATTGGTCACGCGGATGTCGCGACCCGCGACCTCGAGCGTCTCGGCCTCGGTCGGCATCCGCCCACCGTACCCTGGGCTCGATGGCCAGGGACGACGTGGCAGACGAGGTGATGGAGACCGAGCGGCTCCGGTTGCGACCGTTCGCCTCAGACCTCTCCGACCTCGACGCGCTGCAGGAGATCCAGTCGGACCCGCACCACATGCGCTTCTACCCGCACCCGTTCAGCCGGGAGGAGTCACGCGCGTGGATCGAGCGATCCCTCGAGTGCCAGGCTCGGCTCGGTTCGAGCCTGTGGGCGATCGAGGACAAGGAGACCGGGGAGTTCCTCGGCAACTGCGGGACGATCTCGCAGGTGGTCGACGGGACCCCGGAGGTCGAGATCGGGTGGTCGGTCACGCCACGCCGCGCCCGCCAGGGCATCGCGTCCGAGGCGGCCGCGGCGTGGCGTGACCGCTGCTTCGCGGTGCTCGGCCTCGACCACCTGATCTCGCTGATCCGCCCCGAGAACGTGCCGTCCCGCGGGGTCGCCGAGCGGATCGGGATGACGATCTGGAAAGAGACGATCCACCCGCCGACCGGGTGGGTCCACCTCGTCTACCGGATCGACGCGGATCGCAGGGTCAGTCCGTGACCTCGATCCGGTCGATCACCACGTCGTCGACCGGACGGTCCTGCGAAGCGGTCGGCGCGCCCGCGATCGACTCCACGACGTCGTAGCCCTCCGTCACCTCGCCGAAGATCGTGTGCTTGCCGTCCAGCCACGGCGTGGCGGCCACCGTGACGAAGAACTGCGAGCCGTTCGTCCCCGGCCCCGCGTTCGCCATCGCGAGCAGGCCCGGCCGATCGAAGGACGGCCCGCCCTCGACCTCGTCCTCGAACTCGTAGCCGGGGCCGCCGCGCCCGGTGCCCGTGGGATCGCCGCCCTGGACCATGAAGCCGGGGATCACTCGATGGAAGATTGTGCCGGGATAGAGCGGCGTCGACTTGCGTGCGCGGTCGCGCGGGTCGGTCCATTCCTTCGCGCCCGTCGCGAGGCCGACGAAGTTCTCGACCGTCTTGGGCGCGTGGTCGGGCAGCAGGCGCACGGTGAAGGAGCCGCTGGACGTGTGGATCGTGGCGGTGGGCATGCTCCGTCCTCCAGAGGGTCGTGGAAAACCTCGAGTCTAGACCGCGGTTTCCTCCAGCGATCGGGCGAGATCCGCCGGGTCGGTCACCGGGAGCTTGCATGCGAACCGACGGCAGACGTACGCGGTCGGCGAACCGTGGACGAGCGGGCGATCGCGCAGCAGGGGAACCTCCCGGGACGCGTCGCGGTCGTTCGGCGCGCCGACGGCCAGCACCGTGTTCGGCAGGAAGCGCCTGGCCACGACCTCCTCGACCAGGGCGCGGGTCCCGCGATCGTCCGCCGGTCCCACGATCGCGACCTCGTTCGACGGGCCGAGGGAGAGGTCGAGGGCGCAGAGCGCATGGCCGAACCCGGTGGGCGCGCGGCCCAGCACGTCGCGAACCAGCCGGATCGAGGAGAGTCCCGCTCGTTCGAGCTCGACGTCCCCCGTGAGCAGCGACAACCGCACGAGGGCGTCGGCCGCCGCCGAGTTCCCGGACGGCACGGCGTTGTCGTACAGCTCCTTCGGCCGCACCACGAGTGGATCGACGTCGGCACCGGTCTGGAAGAACCCCCCACGCTCCGGGTCGGCGAACAGGCGTCGGAGGTCCTCGGCCAGTCGCGTCGCCTCCCGGAACCAACGGAGGTCGCCCGTCCGGGCGAAGAGGGCGAGAAGGGCGGAGGCGAGGAGGGCGTGGTCGTCGGCGTAGCCGGGACCGCCCGCCGTCCCGTCGCGCCAGGATCGCAGCAGCCGGCCGTCGGGCGCGCGCAGGTGGATGACGACGAACGCCGCGGTCCGCTCCGCCTCCTCGAGCAGTTCCCGGTCGGCGAACGCGGACGAGGCCTCGGCGAGCGCCTGGATCGCCATCGCGTTCCAGGCCGTCAGGACCTTGTCGTCCGTCGCGGGACGGACTCGTCGTTCGCGCGCCTCGAACAGCGCGCGTCGGGGATCCTCGAGCTCGCCGCCCTCGCTCGCCCCGTCCGGCCGCCACAGGACGTTCGTCCCCTCCCAGTTCCCGTCGGGGGTCGCGCCCATCGCGGTCGCGGCCTCCTCGCCGACGATCCCGAGGAGCTCCCCCCACGACCAGGTGAAGAACCTTCCCTCGACGCCCTCGGAATCGGCGTCCTGGCTCGACGAGAAGCCACCCTCCGGCTGTCGCATCTCGCGCAGGAGGTACCGGATGGTCTCGACGGCGACGCGCCGGTAGCGGTCGTCCCGCGTGAACAGCCACGCGCGCGTGTACAGCTGCGCGAGCTGCGCGTTGTCGGAGAGCATCTTCTCGAAGTGCGGAACGAGCCATCGGTCGTCCGTCGAGTAGCGCGCGAACCCGCCACCGAGCTGGTCGTAGATCCCGCCCTCGGCCATGCGATCGAGCGTCGTCGTGAGCATCGAGCGTGCCTCCGCCGAACCGCGCACCGCCATCCGGAGCACGAACTCCAGCGTCATCGGCTGCGGGAACTTCGGCGCCGAGCCGAACCCGCCCCACCTCCGGTCGAACGAGCGCTCCAGCGTCGCGAGCGCCTCGGTCGTGATCGCGTCGGTGAGCGGCTCGGTCGAGGGCTCGAGCATCGCCGTGCGCGAGATCGCGTCGACGACCCGTCCGGCCTGTCGCTCGAGATCGTCGCGTCGTCCCCGCCACGCCTCCACGATCCCCTCCAGCACCTGCCGGAACGAGGGCATGCCGTGCGCCGGCTCTTTCGGGAAGTACGTCCCGGCGAAGAACGGCTTCCCGTCCGGCGTGAGGAAGGCGGACAACGGCCAGCCTCCCTGTCCCGTCATCGCCTGGACGGCGTCCATGTAGATCGCGTCCAGGTCCGGCCGCTCCTCCCGATCGACCTTGACCGGAACGAAGTGCGCGTTCAGGAACGCCGCGATCTCCTCGTCCTCGAACGACTCTCGCTCCATCACGTGGCACCAGTGGCACGCGGCGTACCCGATCGACAGGAAGATCGGCCGATCCTCGGCCGCGGCCTTCGACGAGGCCTCCTCGCCCCAGGGGAACCAGTCGACCGGGTTGTCGGCGTGCTGCAGAAGGTAGGGGCTCGTGGCGTCGGCGAGGCGGTTCATGCCTCCAGTCTCCCGCAGGTGCGCCGAGGCGGCTCAGCTCGAGGGCCCGGGATGCCGATGCCTGGGTTGAGATGGAGCCGATCCGCGTGCTCGCAGTGGAGGAGGTCGCGAGCCACACCCAGGAGCTGGTGCGGGCGCTGCGACGTCGCTCCTCGGTCCAGGTCCTCGGGCCCGTGCCCGACGATTCGGCCGCGATCGAGACGCTCGCCGGGTCCTCGATCGACGTCGTCGTGGTGCAGCTCGATCGCCGCGACGGGCGGGGCGTCGCGATCGTCTCGGCGATCCGCGACGCACGGGACGTCCGCGTGATGGCGGCCACCCGGCACGCCGCGTCGCCGCTCGTCGAGCTCGCGCTCGCGGCTGGTGCGTGCGGCGTGCTGCCGCCGTCGCGCGAGCCGACCCAGCTCCTCGTCGCGATCCGGCGAGCGCTCGCGGGCGAGCTCGTGTTGCCGGTCTCGGAGCTCCCGACGCTGGCGGACCGTGTCTGGCAGGCTCGCGCGCGACGCAGCGAACACGCATCGCTCGGAACCTTGACCGGTCGCGAGAAGGAGATCCTGTCCGCCTTGACCGACGGCGCCACGACCGCGGAGATCGCCGCCGACCTCGGCATCAGCCGTGCCACCGTCCAGAGCCACGTGAAGAACGTTCTCGGCAAGCTCGGCGTGCACTCGAAGGTCGAGGCGGTCGGCACCGCCTGGCGTGCGCGCCCGACGCTCGGCTCCCGATCGGCCTGACGGTAGCCTCCGGCCATGGGTGAGCCGGTCCGGGCCGTCGTGGCGGCCGAGCATCCGCTGCTGCGCGGGGTGATCGAGGCCGCGTGTCGGGAGGTCGACGTGGCGGTCGTATCGGCCGTCGACACCGCGGCGGCGACGCTCGCGGCCTGCCGCTCGAGCCGTCCGGACCTGCTTATCCTCGATCTGGATCTCCCGGATGCCGACGGTCTCGGTGTGCTCGCCGAGCTCGGGGACGGCGACCGACCGGGCGCCGTCCTCGTGCTGTCGGATCACGCCGACGGCGAAGTCGTCTTGCGCTCGCTCCGGCTGGGTGCGCGCGGGTACGTCACGAAGGCGGAGGGTCTCCGCGATCTCGCGGAGACCCTCCGCCGGGTGGTCGCCGGCGAGCGCGCGATCGCACCGGCGCTCGAACAGGACGCGGTGCTCGCCCTCGGACGGTTCGTCCGCCGCGCTCGCGAGGGTGCCGAGGTGGCCGCGGTGCTCACCGCTCGCGAGCAACAGGTGTTGGAACTCCTCAGTGACGGGCGGACGATGCGACAGATCGCGACGCGGCTCGGGATCTCGCCGCGGACCGTCGAGACGCACGTCGCGAAGCTCTACCGTAAGCTCGGCGTGCGCACGCGGGTCCAGGCTGTCTCACGCGCCGCCACGTTGGGACTCGTGGAGCTGTAGCCTCGGCCGCACACCGGATCGAGGCGCCCGAGAGCGAGAGAAGGAGTGGCGGCACCCGCCGTCAGACGGAGCGATGAGCGAGACGTCCGTTCCGAGAACCGACGGCCCGACCGACGGCGACGGCAGGGGCACGCGTTCCGCTCGGCGGCTCGGCGTCGTCGTGATCGATCCGTTCCCGGTGGTGCGCGCGGGGCTCGCGTCGACGATCGACTCGAGCCCCCGCCTGGAGATCGTTGCGCAAGCGTCGAGCGCCGAGGAGGCGATGGTGGCGCTCGGGGGGATCCGGCGGACGCGCGTCGTGGTCCTCGTCGCGATGGGACTCGCGGGTGAGATGGACTCCTATCACTTGATCCGCGCCCTCCGGGAGCGGTTCCCGGGGTACTCGATCCTCGGTCTGGGCGCCAACGCCGATCCCCACGTCGTGTCGCGCGCGCTCTTCGTCGGCGCCGACGGGTTCGTCGACAAGAACGTCGAGGTCTCGGAGTTCCTCGCCGCGATCCGGAGCGCCGGCGCCGAGGAGATGGTGATCGCGGGGCCGGCGGCCGCGTCGGTCGGCAAGATCGCGGAGGGGATCGAGCGCCGACGCAGCGTCGGGTCCCGGCTCACGCGGCGGGAGCGGGAGGTCCTGACCGTCGCGGCCGAGGGCCTCACGGCGCGCGAGATCGCGGAGCGGCTCGGGGTCCGGGAGCGGACGGTGACCACGCACCTCGCCAGGATCTACGGCAAGCTCGGAGTGGGGAATCGGCTGGCCGCGCTCCGGCTGGCCGCCCGATCCGGGCTCGTCTCGATCGGCCCCTCCGAGTAGCGAGGACGCCGGACCGTCGGTCCGATGGCCCCCCGCGGACATCGGTTGCGGCCTACCCGAAAAACGGCCCAATTTAGGGTTCCCACGGGGGCATCGGTCGGGGTATCCTCCGGCTCCCTCTGCTGCTGTAGGGGGTGCGTACGTGGAAGTACGTAGACAACTCCAGTGGAATTCGGGATTCCCTGGGGCGATGGGGTTCTTCTAGCGTGACCACCTGCGGAATAGCATTCCGCCGGCGGGGCGCGAAGCGCCCTGAGGACGGGATTCGGAGAAAGGGGGTGTACAGATGCTTCAGCTCATCACCGGTGTGCAGACCTGGTGGGCCGACCTCAAGCAGCGCGCCTCGGAAGAGCGCGGTGCGACCGCGGTCGAGTACGCACTGATGGTGGCCCTGATCGCGGTCGTCATCATCGCGGCCGTGACGATCCTCGGGACCAACTCGAGGGACAAGTTCCAGGAGGTCGCTGACGCAGTCGGCGGGGCCGGCGCGCCAGCGCCGTAGGTCACACAGCTGGAGCGGCCACGTCGGCCGCTCTCGCCGCGAGCCTCAGGCTCGCGGCGTGAGAGGCCGACGGACCTCACAGACGGACTCAGGAATGGATGGGACATGGGTGTGCGAGGAAAGCTGCGCCGGGAGGACGGGGCGGCCGCGGTCGAGTTCGCGCTGATCGTGGGACTGCTCGCGATGCTTATCTTCGGTTTGCTGGAGTACGGGCTGGCCTTCTGGCAGGTGCAGAACCTCCGTGCCGCCGCCCGTGAGGGTGCGCGGGAGGCCGCGGTGGGCGGCGACAACGACGACATCGTCGCCGCGATGGTTGCCTCATCTGCGGGATCCCTGACGGGCGGCGAGACGATCAACGTTTCGACCGTCTGCGACGGGGACCCGCGAGGCGAGCCGGTCACGGTTGCGATCGTGAACGGGTCACTCTCGGGGTCGGTGCAGGAAGCCTTCGAGGTCTCGATCCCGTTCCTGCCGCAGTTCACGTTGGACCCCGAGCTCACCGGGACGTTCCGATGCGAAGGCTGATCGACACGGTGCTCTCGCGCCCGAGCCGGCTCCGGGACGAGGAGCGGGGCGCGACCGCAGTGATCGTCGTGCTCTCCTTGATCGCCCTGTTCGGGATGATCGTCCTGACCGTCGACGTCGGTCAGCTCCTGTTCAAGCGCCGGGCGATGGTGAACGCATCCGACGCCGCGGCGCTCGCGGCTGCGCAGAGCTGCGCCGGGCTCGATGACACCGACGTCCCGGAGGGGATGGCCGATGCCTTCGCACTCGACAACGTGAGCGTCGCCAACTCGGGTGCAGCCAACATCATCGACATCGCGGGGTGCGACGGTCCGCCGTTCGGCCACGTGACCGTCGAGTACGAGATGCAGCAGAACCTGTTCTTCGCCGGCGTGCTCGGCTTCGATGGACCCGCCGCCGTCCGCACGCAGGCAACGGCGGGCTGGGGACCGGCCGGCGAGGCGAACCCGCTTCCCGTCGTCGTCTACACCGGCAACGACCAGGGGAATTGCGACATCGATGAGGGCATGGCGATCGGCGTCGCGTGCTACCTGTGGTACGACAACGATCTGTTCGAGAACTCGGCGTTCGGGTTCTTGAACCTGTGCACCGAGTCCGACCCGTGCTCGCATGGATGGGACGTCGACTCCGGCGCCAATTGCCCGAACGTCGGCTCTAGCCTCCGCAACGACTGGATCGCGGGCAACTGGGACGGCGGTCCGAACAACGTGAACTATCCGGACCCGACCTACGTCTGCGTGGTGACCGGTCTCTCGTCGGACAACTGGGGCGAGCTGACCCAACGGGTCGGCGACGACCTGATCTTCCCTGTGAACGACTGCGCGACCCAGGTCGACAACAACGGGAACATCGTCGGTTGCGATGCCTTCCCGAACAAATACAACATCATCGGGTTCATCGTGCTCCACCTGGACGCAGTGCTGGACAGCGCGGCGGAGTGGGGCGGCACGGCGCAGACGTCATGCAGTCCGAACAACGTGGACGTCACGCCCGGGCAGATCGTCCCGCTCTCGACGTTCACCGGCGGGCAGTGCCCGAACGGCAGCACGCCGTCCGAGGTTCTCGACTTCGAGATCGAAGGGGAAGGGCAAGGGTCGAGCCCGAACTGGACCTACGACGACCTGAACAAGCAGTTCACGTGGACCGGTCCCGCCGACCGCGTCGACGTGGACTTCGACTGGTGGCTCGACGGCGAGTGCGGTCAGCCGCCCAACAACTCTAGCGCCGTCTGCATCAAGGTGCACACCGTCGAGGTCCGTTTCGGTGGCAGCGGCGTCTGTGAGGCGTGCCCTGACTTCGGTCTGCGGGCCGTGAGGCTTTGCGACCAGGGCTACGGAACGTGCCCGCAGGACAACTAGGGAGGCTTGGAAGGGGAACCCGGGAAGGGAATGACTGAAGCCGGCGGAGGGTCCGGCCGATACAGGAACTCTGAGGATGGGTTGAAAGGAGCAAGAGGATGAGGTCACGGGGTCTGGTAGTTGCGATCGCCGTCGTGCTCGCCGTTGCGGCGGCCGCGGCTGTGATCCTGTACACGCAGGGGGTCAAGGAGGACGCGGAGACGGGCGGCTCGCTGACGACCGTGATCGTCGCCAACCAGAACATCCCGCCGAGCCAGCCGCTCGACCCGCTGATCGAGCAGGGGGTCTTCACCGAGCTCGACGTCCCCCAGGACTCGCTCGTGAACGGGGCGGTGACGGACATCGGCCAGCTCGAGAGCCAGACTTCCGTCAGCGAGATCCTTGCGAACGAGCAGATCCCGCTGAGCCGTCTCTCCTCCGGTGAGGGCAACACCGTCGGCGTGAGCGAGGGCCACGTCGGGGTCGCGATCGAGCTCCGCGCACCGCAGGGCGGAACCGGCAACATCAACCCAGGCGACAACGTGGCCGTGTTCGCCACGTTCCAGGACGTCCAGGCGCTCGCCGGTTCCCCGGCACAGCTCCGTCAGCAGTTGAACAACCCGTCGGCGACCACGGCGGGGCGGAAGGTCGAACTCGGCGATTTCACCGTGACGATCATCCAGAGCGTCCGTGTTCTGCGCATCGAGAACCCCACCGTCGACGCGGAAACCGGAGAGAGCAGCAACACAGACAACATCCGTGTGACGCTCGATCTGCTGCCGCAGGACGCGCAGAACCTCGTCTTCGCTCAGGAGAACGGCTTGGTGTGGCTCGGTCTGCTCCACCCGGAGAACGAGGATGGCCACAGGACCGGCGCCTCGACCGTGCCGGTGGAGTTGCTGCTCGGAGCGCGGCTGGGATGATGGACGCCAGCGTCGTCGCCGTCGGGACGCCGCAGTCGTTCCGCCAACAGCTCGCCAGGGCCGTCGAGATGGGCCCGGACGAGGTGGGTTGGGTGCAGTCGGCCACGGCTGCCGAGGAGTTGCTGATCAACGCCTTCCAGCCGATCGACGTCCTGGTCCTGTCGCCGGAGGTCAAGGAGCCCGACGCGCTCGGCCTGGCCGAGTTCGTCGGGCGCCAGGCCCCGGGGACGGCCATGGTCCTCGTCCGCGACCACACGTGGAACGGGCTCCTCCCGGCGGCGATGCGAGCGGGTATCCGCGACGTCGTCGACATGACCCAGGGAACGGAGGAGCTCCGCGACGCCGTGGAGCGAGCCATCGTCTGGGCGTCCAACCTCCGGAACGCGACGGTCGTCCAGTCGAACGGGCAGCCCCAGACCCGCGGTCACATCCTGTCGGTCTTCTCCTCGAAGGGAGGGACCGGCAAGACGTTCCTGACGTCCAACCTCGCCACGGCGGTCGCCGAGGTCACGGGCCAGGACACGGCGGTCGTGGACCTCGACATCGACATGGGCGACGTCTTCACGTACTTCGGACGGGAGCCCACCGCCACGATCCAGGACCTGATGGAGCTGGGGGAGGGCGCGGAGCGCTCGCGGATCAAGGCCGTCGGCGTCCAGCTCGCGGAGCACCTCTGGGGGTTCGGCGCGCCGCCGGACCCGGCCGCCGAGGCGCCGGCCGGCGAGGCGATCGGGAAGTTCCTGCGGGCGCTGCGCAGCGAGTTCGGCTGGGTCGTCGTGGACGCCTCGGTCGACTACTCCGACTCCGCGCTGGTCTGCTTCGATCTCTCCGATGCGATCTGCCTGGTCACCGGTCTCGACGTCGTAGGCGTGAAGCATCTGTCGAAGTCTCTCGATACGCTGCTCACGATCGGATTGCCGCGTGAGCGGTTCCGGGTCGTCCTGAACCGAGCGGACTCGAAGGTGGGCCTGGACGCCTCCGACGTGGAGCGCGTGATGAAGATCAACGTCGACGCGATGATCCCGTCGAGCCGGCTCGTGCCGACCTCCCTGAACAAGGGCCGGCCGGTGGTGCTCGACGAACCGAACTCCGAGGTCGCCCAGGCGGTGCGCCAGCTGGCCGTCCGGCTCTCCGGACAGGGGGAAGCCGCCCCGGGGGGCGACGTGGCCGCGGCTGACACGAAGAAGAAGCGGAAGCTGTTCGCCCGGAGCTGATGAAGGACTAGAGGAGGCACCCGATGTCCCTGGCAGACAGGCTGCAGAAGGCCCAAACGAAAGACAGGATCGCCGAGGTCCGGGTCCGGGTGCAGGAGCGCTTGGTCGAGAGCCTCGGGCCCCGCCTGTACGACGCCACGCTCTCCGACAACGAGCTCGAAGGCATGGTGCACCAGCGCCTGCGCGAGCTGCTCGACGAGGAGGAGGGCCCGCTCGCGGCGCAGGAGAAGCTCCTGATCGTCCGCCAGATCGGGGACAGCGTCCTCGGACTGGGACCGCTCGAGCCGTACATCCGTGACCCGGAGGTCACGGAGGTCATGGTCAACAACTGGGACACGATCTACGTGGAGCGCTCCGGGAAGCTGTTCTGGACCGGCACGAAGTTCCACGACGAGGGCCAGCTCCGCCGCACGATCGACAAGATCGTGGCCAAGGTCGGTCGTCGTGTGGACGAGGCGAGTCCGATGGTGGACGCTCGGCTGCCGGACGGCTCGCGTGTGAACGCGATCATCCCGCCGCTCGCGATCGACGGGCCGACGCTCACGATCCGGAAGTTCGCCGCCGACCCGTACCAGGCGGACGACCTCGTCGAGTTCGGTACGATGAGCTCATCCGTCTCGAAGTTCCTCGAGGCCTGCGTCCGTGGCCGCATCAACATCATGGTGGCCGGCGGGACCGGCGCCGGGAAGACGACGACGCTGAACGTGATCTCGTCGTTCATCCCCGACGACGAGCGCATCGTGACGATCGAGGACGCGGCCGAGTTGAGGCTCCAGCAGCCGCACGTCGTCCGGCTCGAGTCGCGGCCGCCGAACATCGAGGGCAAGGGCCAGGTCACGATCCGCGACCTCGTCCGGAACTCCCTCCGTATGCGGCCCGACCGGATCGTCGTCGGTGAGGTCCGTGGGGCCGAGGCCCTGGACATGCTCCAGGCGATGAACACCGGTCACGACGGCTCCATCTCCACGATCCACTGCAACAGCCCCCGCGACGCCCTGTCCCGTCTCGAGACGATCACGATGATGGCCGGGATGGACCTCGGATCGCGGGCGATCCGAGAGCAGATCGCGTCCGCGGTCCAGCTGATCGTCTACCAACAGCGGCTCAAGGACGGGACGCGCCGCTTCACGCACGTGACCGAGGTCGCCGGCATGGAGGGCGAGGTCATCACGCTCCAGGACATCTTCCTGTTCGACTTCTCGGCCGGGATGGACGAGGACGGTCGCTTCCGCGGTCGCCTGAAGTCCACGGGTCTCCGGCCGAAGTTCATCGAGAAGCTGCAGGAGCGCGGCGTGCACGTCGACGCCGACCTCTTCGCGATGGAATCGAGGGGAAGCTAGATGGAAGAGTTCTTCTCGAGTCAGGCGATGCTGCTGGTCGTCGTCGCGCTCGTCGGCCTGGCGGCGTTCGCGCTCGGCTGGCTGCTGCTCGGGACGGCGGCGCGCGTCAAGTCGGACCGCGACATGGCGGCGCGGATGGCCGCGATCGGGCGTCCCGTGCCGCAGAGCGTCGCATCGCCCGTCGACAAGCCCGGGACCGGCTGGATCCCCGACAGCGTCACGGCGTTCGGCACGCGGTTCGCGAAGTCTCAAGGTTTCGGGGAGAAGCTCGACGCGTCGCTCGAGGCCGCCGGCGTCAGCCTGCGTTCGGGCGAGTTCGTGGTCGCAACGATCGGCGCCGGACTGCTGGGCGCCGTGCTGGGCGCGGCGATCCTGCAGAATCCTCTGCTGGCGGGCGCTATCGGCCTCGTCGCTGCCTTGGTGCCGACCGTGCTGCTCCGCTCGGCACTGAAGAACCGGTCGGACAAATTGCGGGAGCAACTGCCCGACGTCCTGACGATCATGGCCTCGTCGCTCCGCGCAGGTCACTCGTTCCTCCAGGCCCTCGATACGGTTGCCCGCGAGATCACCGCGCCGGCCGACGTCGAGTTCCAGCGGCTCGTCGCAGAGATCCGTCTGGGTCGTCCCGCGGAGGACGCGCTCGAGGCGCTGGCCGACCGGGTCGGCAGCGCCGACTTCCGCTGGGCCGTGCTCGCCGTGAACATCCAGCGGGAGGTGGGAGGCAATCTCGCCGAGATCCTGGACAACGTGTCCGACACGCTGCGCGAACGGGCGATGATGCGCAGGCAGATCAAGGTGCTCACGGCGGAGGGTCGCCTGTCGGCCTGGGTCCTCACGCTCCTGCCGTTCGCGATCGCCGCCTACATGTTCGCGGTGAACCCCGAGTACATCTCCCTGCTGTTCACGACGCAGATCGGCCTGGTCATGTTGGGTGTCGGAGGGGTCCTGATCATCCTCGGGATCCTCTGGATGAGGAAGATCGTGGATATCGATGTCTGAGATCTGGTTGGTTCTCGCCGTTGGATGCGTCGTCGGTGCTGTCGTGCTGTTCGGGATCTTCTTCGATCTGAGCCAGACGGAGCGCCGTCGTGCCGTCCGGTTGCTCGAGTCGCAGGTGGCCGGCACGACGAGCGAGAACGTGGACCTTCGGGAGCAGCATCTGTCCGAAAGCTTCGGACGGCGGATCCTCGTGCCGGTGGTCGCCGGCGCCGCCCGCGTGTCCCGGCGCGTGACTCCGATCGATGCGCGCGACCGGGTGGCCCGTAAGCTCCTCTTGGCCGGGAACCCGACTGGCTGGGACGCCGAGCGCGTGCTCGCGTTCAAGATCATGGGGGTCATCGGCGGCATCATCCTTGGGTTCTTCGTGTCCACCTTGATCGGCGGGTTCTCGCCGTTCATCCGGATCGTCGTGATCGTCCTGATGGGGTTCATCGGCTTCGTGGTCCCCGACTCGCTGCTGAATCGGCGTGTCGAGGAACGGCAGAGGGAGATCCTCCGGACGCTGTCGGACACCCTCGATCTGCTCACGATCAGCGTCGAGGCCGGTCTCTCGCTGAACGCGGCGATCGCTCAGGTGGTCCAGAACGTCCCCGGTGTGTTGTCGGCCGAGTTCGCTCGCATGCTCCAGGAGATCCAGCTCGGGGTTCCGCGGGCCGACGCGTTCCGGAACCTCGCCGAGCGCACCGACGTCGAGGAGCTGAACGCGTTCGCCCTCGCGATGATCCAAGCCGATGTGTTCGGCGTGTCGATCGCGAGCGTGCTTCGCACGCAGGCCCAGCAGCTGCGCATCAAGCGCCGGCAACGCGCCGAGGCGAAGGCTCAGCAGACGCCGGTGAAGATCGTGTTCCCGCTGATCCTGTGCATCCTGCCGGCATTGTTCATCGTGATCGTCGGGCCCGGTGCGATCCAGATCTGGGAGTCGTTCATCAAGCTCTGAGCGGGCGGCCGAACCCGCTACCCTCCGCCTGATGAAGGTCGCGTACCAAGGAGAGCCGGGGGCGTACAGCGAGCGCGCGGTGCGATCGCTCTTCGCCGACGCGGAGCCGCTTCCCTGTGCGACCGTCCGCCACGCGTTCTCGCGCGTGACGAGCGGCGAGGCGCGGTTCGGCGTGGTGCCCATGGAGAACTCCCAGGCCGGGTCGGTGAACGAGACCTACGAGCTCCTGTCGAACACGAGCCTGCTCCGGATCGTCGGCGAGTCGATCGTCCGGGTGGATCACGCGCTGCTCGGGATGCCCGGCTCGCGTCTGGAAGACGTGCGCCGGGCTCACTCCCATTGGCAGGCGCTGGCGCAGTGCGAGGACTTCCTCGCGTCGATGCGGATCGAGCCGGTCCCCGAGCACGACACGGCCGGCGCCGCGCGGAAGGTCGCGGAGCTCGCCGAGCCTGCGGACGCCGCGATCGCCAGCGTCGACGCGGCTGGGCTCGCCGGCCTGACCGTCCTCGCCGAGCGGATCCAGACGGAGAAGGAGAACTTCACGAAGTTCGCGATCGTCGGCTCGACCGATCCGGGGTTCGGCCCCGCCGACAAGACGTCGATGGTGATGGCGGTGCTCGACGAGCCCGGTTCGCTGCTCGGGGCGCTGGAGCCGTTCGCCGCTCGGGGGATCAACCTCCACAAGCTCGAGTCGCGCCCCCGTCACGGCGCGGCCTTCGAATACCTGATGTACGTGGACTTCATGGCGCCGGCCGACGACCCCGAGGTCGAAGCAGCGCTGAAAGAGGTCCGCGAGCATACCTCCCTGCTGAAGATCCTCGGCTCCTATCGCTCCGCGGGCGAACCGGTCTGACCGCATAGCATTGGCCGATGGCCGCTCCGACGTCGGATCCAGCGTGAGCCGGGCGCTGCCGCCGACGCGCCGCTTCCCGATCCTCCCCGTGGTCTCGACCGCGCTCGTGGTCGCCGTGGCCGTCCTCGTGCTCGCGTTCATCCTGTCCCGGGTGGAGGACGAACAGCATCGGGGTGGGCCCCTCCGCGACGCCTCGCAGCCCTCGGGAGCGGAGCCGATCAACACCGCGGTCGAGGGGCTCACGACCTTCCGCGGCAACGCGACGCGCTCCTACTACGGGGAGGGACCGGTTCCGCTCGATCCCGTGATCGGTTGGCGGACGCCGGCGGAGCGGATGTGCTCGGTGTCGTTCGTGGGGATCGAGTCGAGCGAGTGGTGCGGCACGGGGTGGACCGGGCAGCCGAACGTCGTGGTCGGTGAGGACGGACGGATCGAGGTCCGCGAGGGCGCGTACGACGGGCAGTACCACTTCCTCGACGGTCTCACCGGCGTCCCGGTCCGCCCGGCGCTCGCCACGCGGGACCTCGCCAAGGGCTCGGCGACGTCGGACCCGGACGGCTTCCCGTTGTACTACGCGGGCTCGCGGGACGGCCGGTTCCGGATCGTCGCGACGGATCGCCAAGACCCCCTCGTCTTGTGGTCGATCCACGGTGCGACGAGCGTGGACCCTCCGCTGCGGAACGACGACTGGGACGGGGCCGCCCTCGTGGTCGACGACGTCCTGTTCGTCGGCGGCGAGAACGGCTGGCTGTACGCGATCCGGCTCAACCGCGGGTACGACGAGCTCGGGCTTGTCACGGTCGCTCCGGAGGTCGTCGCGACCGTGCCCGGCTGGGACGACGAGCTGCTACGGGTCCTCGGCGACGACGAGGTCTCGATCGAGAACTCGGTCGCTCTCCACGACGGGGTTCTGTACTTCGCGAACTCTGGTGGCCTGGTGCAGGGATGGGACGTCCGGGACGTCCTCGGAGGTGGATCCGGCCTCGAGCGGGTGTTCCGGTTCTGGACCGGGGACGACACGGACGCCACGATCTCGATCGACGGCGCCGGCGATCTCTACGTCGCGAGCGAGTACCAGCGTCTCGGCGAGCGGAGCCGCGAGGTGGGCCAGCTGATGAAGCTCGATCCCTCGCGCCCGGCAGACCCGCTCGTGTGGTCGATCGACGCGCGGGAGATCGGATTCGAGGGAGCCGGCGGGAGCTGGTCGACGCCGGCGCTGTACGGCGACCTGGTGTTCTTCACGACGGCGGCGGGCCGGGTGCTCGCCGTGGAGCGTGAGACGGGAGACGTCCGGTGGGAACGGCGGGTGGGGGCGCCGGCGATCGGCTCGCCCGTCGTGGTCGACGGTGTCCTGATCCAGGGGGACTGCGCCGGCGACCTCTGGGCGTGGGACGTGTCCGACCCGGACGCCGATCCGGTGCTGCTCTGGAAGCTGCACTTCAGCGACTGCATCGAATCCACGCCGGCCGTGTGGCGAGGATGGATCTACCTGGGGACGCGGCAGGGGTACCTGTACGGGCTCACCCACAAAGGGACGGTCGAGGCCGGACCGTAGGACGCTCAGATGAGGATCGTCGGGTCGCCCTGGATCTGCGCGGTCCGGATCGCCGTCATCGCGATCGCGACGCCCAGCACCAGCAGCACACCGCCGACAGTCATCGCGCGCCGCACCGCGGGCGGCCGCGAGGGGTCGACGGCGTACCCGAGGACGAGACCGGCGATGAGGCCACCGAGATGGGCCCGCCAGTCGATCGCTGGCACCGAGAACCCGATCACGAGGTTCAGGACGAGCAGCGTGACGGCGGAGCGGAGCTGCGCGCCCGCGAGGGGATTGTGCCGACGAAGGTAGTTGTAGGTCACGAACGCGCCGACGACCCCGAAGATCGCGCCGGAGGCGCCGACGCCGACGCCGCCGATGGGCGAGAACAGGTACGAGGCGGCGCTCGCGAAGATCCCGGTCGCCAGGAAGACCGCGAGCATCGGGAGCCGTCCGATCTCTCGCTCGAGGGCGTTGCCGAAGATCCAGAGCACGAGCGCGTTCATACCCAGGTGGATCAGGCCGGCGTGGAGGAAGATCGCCGTGACGAGCCGCCACCACTGACCTCCCGCGATCGCGGGCGCGAACGCGCCGCCCGCCTGGAACAGGCCGAGCGGGTCGGGGCCGAGCAGCAGGGCGGAGGGATCGCCCGAGACGATCAGCTCCCATCCGTACCCGATCGCGATCGCGAGCGTGAGGAGCTTCGTGACCGGGGTGGCCTTCAGGTTCGCGGCCGCGATCTGCCGGCCAGGTCCCTGTCGGTACTCGCGTCGCGCGTCCGCCACGCACTCGGGGCATTGGTGGCCCACCGGCGCCGGGATCATGCAGTCGGGACAGATCGGACGCCCGCATCGGGTGCAGTGCACGCCGGTTTCGACGTCGGGGTGCCGGTAGCAGCGCTCCCGCGTCGGCGGCGGCGGCATCGTCGGAGTCTGGTCCACGCGGGGAATCGTACGTGGGGGCCGGTGGAACGACGGCTCAGCCAGCCATCGGGGGGAGCGCCTCGAGGGCGGCGGCGACCTCGTCCACGTCGAACAGCGGCCCCCAGCGGTCGGTGATCGTGCCGTCCGCGCCGATCAGGTAGAGCCAGGGCTCGGTCATCTCGGGGCTCTCGGCGGTGCCGCGGAGGAGCCAGTCCGCGGCCCCCTCGTTGATCACCTGCGGGCTCGAGTTGTAGTCCTTCCAGATCTCGACGTGGATGTAGACCGCCCGGTCCGGATGCTCGGTGGCGAGCCGCTGGAGCTCTGTCACCTCGGGCCCACAGAACCGGCTCTCGCAGTAGGCCGGCGTCCCGAACAGCACCAGCGCCGGGCGCCCCTCCGCGACCGCGTCCGCGATCGTGATCTCGTGCAGCTCGGGGTCCGGGATCTCGCCCCCGCCGTCCGCCATCGAGTCGATCGCGCCGGGACGGACGTTCGAGCCGTTCGTGAGGGTCTCCGTCTCGGGCGCCGGCATCCCGGGCGCCGGGATCTCGGACTCGGCGTCGACGGGGAAGTCCGCCGTGAGCTCCCGAGCGACCCCGTCGATCTCGGCCGTCAGCGTGACGCGCCACAGGCCGGGTCGATCGAACGACACGTCCTCGGCCTCGTACACGCCGCTCGCTCCGGCAGTGATCGTCGGCGCGTCACCCTCGACCGGTGAGCCGGGGACGGGGACGAACGTGGCGGTCGCGGTCGGGCCGGGGACGGGATCGCCTTCGCCGAGGAACGAGAACGCTACGTCGATCGATCCCTGCGTGACGGGTCGAAGGCCCTGCGCATCGTTCGCGAAGATCCCGATCTGGATGCGCTGCGGCGCCCCCGCGTAGTGCCAGGTGCTCGCCATCTGCGCGCCGAACGTCGTGTCGAGCCCGGCGTTCTGCTCCTGTGGTCCGCCGCAGGCGGCCGCGAGCAGGACGAACGCGAGCGCGACGATCCGATGGGTCATTGCGACCCACCTTCTCATGGCCGCGGCGAAGGCTCGGGGAGCGCACCCTCGAGGAGCAGGAGGAACCGGCGCCGGTCGTCGTGCCGGCCGTAGCTCCCGAGCGACGGCCCCGCGCGAACGACCCGGTGGCAGGGGACGAAGAGCTCGATCGGGCAGCGCGCGAGCGCGC